>JAAWLQ010000034.1 GCA_022797995.1 Lachnospiraceae bacterium | reverse complement strand
GCATTCATATAATCCTCTTTATGATTCATAATTTCTTTCATTTCTTCTTTTGCCTCTGCCTCTGTCTTAAACCCCATATAAGATATATACATTGGCCTGCTATCTTCGCTGCCATATAGAATTTTGATCTCGCCATCTGAAGCTTCATTTATTTCCTTAATAATCGCATTGCCCAACAAATTTGCCGAGAAAAGAGTTATTTTAACATTCCAAAGAGAATAGTATATTTCCGAAATAAATGTAATATCAATTACATCTCCAACCTTTATGCTATCTATTTGTTGATTTATTTTCATTCCAGCAGTTTCTGTATCATTAACTTTAGCATTTAAACGAATTATTTCTTTTTCCTTTAAAGCTAGATACAATTCTTCTAATTCCATCCAGGAATCTTCATTCTGTGTTAAATATTTTGGAACAAAAGTAACTTCAAATTCCTTTTCTATATATTCCAACTTTTTATATCTTTCGATTGACTTCGCAAAATAAATTTTTATGTTTTTAATATCAATACCATTATCAGATTTTATAATATCATCTCTAAAAAGCCTATTAAAAAATGATAACACTATATTATAATTTTCTGACAGTTCTTTTATTGTCTTAGCCTTATCTAGATGTATCTGATAATTAACTTTACATTTCAAAGAATCCTTTTCTAAAAAAATTTTTATATATATAATAGCATTTTGTGGGGTTTGCAAAACAACTCCTTTATTAATCCGATATCGTTTAAAAATAAGCATCTTTTTTCCACAAGCTGTATCTAATTCAAAAGAAACTTCATCTGTTGATGGCACGACCACAAAATCATATATTTTATCTTTTTCATTAATAAGATATTCCGACTTACCATTTCTAATCAAAGTTCCGACCGAATCAACTCCTTTTACACTTACACATCTGCCTTCTTCTTGTACTGTTTCTAATGCCATTATAAAATTCTCATATGATTCCGGATTTTTAAAATTTATTTTTCCTCCAAACGATATTTCATCCTTTGAAAATACACTTTTTAGTTTATTGCCCATATTAACAGTCCTTCCTGATTTCTTCCAAAACAATTATTTTGCTAATTAAAACATATTTTTGTATTGCAATATCTGATCCATTACTAAATTTATTATCAGGGAGCGACATAATCCTATTAATTATATCAACACGCGCATTACCATTTGGAACAATAATAATTTTGCACGAAAAAGCCACCTCCGATTTCATACTAAAAAGGATTACTATAAGCCAGTTTTTCGTCGTGGCACATCCTCTGTTTTTCAGGATTTTTCTTATTTTTTACTCCACGACGAATTTCGTTCACTCATTCTCCATTTGAGGATGTCCCAAAACTGTCCATTTTTATACGGACAGAACAGCACGATGCAAGCTTTATTAGCTTACCACAAATCCCTTCATTTGTACAGATGCAAAATCGAACTTTTGTTCTTCTTTCCCTTTCTGTCACCCTGCATTCGGAAGAAAGTAACCTGAATATGGTTCCAATGCCGAAAAGGTAATATCCATCTTCTGCATAATCTCCAACACTCTCTTTTTTAAATCGTCCCCCTCCTCAGAATAAACATCTACATCCCTAATCAAATCAAGAAACTGCAAAATTCTGACATTCTCATCTGTAGCCGATACCTTCAGCCTCCTGGCAAAGGACACTGCTTTGACAGAAAAAGGAGCATCTCCTCTCTTCGTGGAAATGCTCCCCTTCTTCCTGTCCCAATTCAATAATCCGCCTTAATATAGGTGTCAAAGCTTAATTCACCCTGACCTGTAAACAAAGCTTTCAATTGCATTGCTGTTCCGTCACAGTCATCCGCCTCAAAGCAAATTGTCTGATACTCATTCATAAGCTTGCAAACCAACATTTCAGCAAAAGAGATAAAACTACTGTCTTCCCGTCCATACACATATGCGATTTCATTTTCTTCCACAAAAGCAAAGCTGGAAATGAAACCATCTTCTTCCTGATAAAACACGCAATCCGGAAGATCAGATGCAAATGTCGCACAATCTGCTGTCAACGGATTTATAGCTTTGTGAGTTTCTACATATCGCTCATATATCAGCCTGCAGCACAAGTCATGCTCTGCTTCTCCTTTTTGAGTCCGCAAAAGATGTGACGTCCGAACCTCTCCAATATAATCCTCCAACCGCGCTTCAATCTCATAACATTTTCTTTTACATGCAAATCCCCCCGCTGTTATAAACTCTATCAGAGACAGATTTTCAGAATTTGTCATAATCTGCAAAGGTCTTTGCACCATATCAGATAGTTTCCGAAACACTTCCGCACTTATTTGAGCTTCAAATATAAACTCCTTAAATTTCAGATATTGGTTGTGCTTATGCCATGAATTAGTATATAATTCTATTGACCCAATTTTTGTATCATTAAGATAAACCGTCACATCGTTCTGATTTGTCTCAAGCCGGACCACCTTAGCCAATATAGTCATCCCATCCGATTAATACTTCCGGCACAAAGGACACCGGAGAATAATCAGTTATCTCATTTCCTTTTAAGTTTAGCGTGGTTAGATTGGTCAGGCCAGACAGACTGCTTACATCTGTAAAATTGTTGACACTCAGGTCCAGTGTCTCCAGGTTGGTCAGGCCGGACAAACCGCTTATATCTGTGATCCCGCATGCTCTCAGCTTCAGCATCTTCAGATTCGTCAGGCCGGACAGTTGGCTTGTGTCTATGGGCAGCTGACTCCCAGTCAGATCAAGGACAGTGAGGTTGGGTAAAGCTTCCAGCGGACTCAGCTCCGGAGATTCCTCCATATAATTTTGGTAATTCATCAGCGCAAATGTCTCCAAACCTGTCAGCCCCGCCAACGACTCAAAGTCAAAATCATCAACACACCATACTTCCAGTTCTTTCAGATTAGTCAGCGCGGACAGCGCACTTACGTCCTGTTTTATCTCATATGCCCGTATCTTCAATGTGATCAGGCCAGGGAAGATACTGGCCAGCTGGCCCAGCTCAACACTACTATTGTATTGTGTCAGATCCAGACTGGTCAGACCCAGGTTGGATAATATCTCAAAGTTAAGCCCTCCATATTCGCTTTTTAATTTTAGAGACGACAAATTTGTCATGTCAGCCAGTACACTATAGTCCACTCTGTCATTCCATCCTAAATCCAAATCCAACGCTTTCACATTTTGCAGGCTGCTCAGCGTACTTATGCTTCCGTTCTCTCCCATGGAAGTTTTCAATGTTTCCAGTCCCGGCAATCCGGCCAAAACCTCCAGGCTCTCAATGCCGTTGCAGTAACTCAAATCAAGAACCGCCAGATTACTCAGCCCCGTCAATGCATCAAGGCTGGTAATACCATCGCACCATGACAAGTTCAGCGAAATCAGATTAGATAGACCGGAAAGTCCGTCAATATTGGTGATGTTGTGACAGTTGGACAAATCCAGCTCAGTTAATGCTGTCAAACTGGACAAATCGTCCACATTGGAGACATTGCTATTCAGCTTCAGCGTCTCCAGTCCAGGGAAAGCAGAAAGTCCTCCGAGATCCTCCAGGTCATACAGCCCCAGTTCAAGGCTCTTTAACATGGGCATATCAAACGGCAGCATATCTAGCTTCGCAATCCCCTCTCCCTCCAGTTTCAGCGTGGAAAGGTTTGGCAGATGAATCGTAGAAATACTGTCAACCGCTGAAGCGTCAATACCAATCAGGGCCAGTTCCTCCAGGTTCTCCAGCGAATCCAGCACTTCCAGGTTGAGCTTATTATCAAAACCGCTCATGGAAAGCATCTTCAGATTTGTAAAATCAGCTACGGCGCTGTAATCTCCAAAACCTTCCAGCCAGATATCCAGTCTTGTAATGTCCTGAATATCACTGTACATAATGTCTCTGTCCCTGATTCCTGTCAATGCCTGCATATACTGTTTAAAGCTGTCATCTTTCCAGTCAATGGGATAGTCCTCCGCGGATGCATCCGTATTTTCCGCTTCCTCAGATTCTTTCGACTCTTCTGCACTTTCCATCAGCTTTTCGCTCTGCTGTGTTGTCTCCGGCTGCCCGGCATCAGCCGCAGATTCCGGGGATCCGCCCTCCCCTCCTGCCGGCGAATCGTCGTTTCCGCAGCCAACCAGCTGCATGGTCATTGCCAGCGCCAATAGCAACGCCCATCTTTTCTTCTTTCCTCTGACCATATCCTTTCTCCTCCATGTCATTTTCTGCATATATGGCATTCCCTGACCTCCTGGCTCCGGTTTCCTTTTATGCTGTCTCTATTTTACTCCCCCAATTTCTTTTGTCAACATTTTGGGATTCATAACGCGGACCTCCGGCCGCAGCCAATAACAGCCAACCATATGTAACGCAGCCGTTTTCTATTCCGGGAGACCTCCGCCTTTTCAGCAACCCTCAAAACGAATCATCAAAATATCAGTTCAATTTTATAATCACACAATCATCTATAATTTGTATAGAATCCGCAGAAGGATAGTTCGGCATGGAAAGGACTTCGTCCCTGTCCACATATAAAGCAGCGTCCCCGGCCGGCGGATGAAATCCACAGTTGGATTTCATAAAATCATACCAGTTCCAGTTATTTACCATTGTCTTAAACGCATATGGCCATATATTTATATCATCAAACTCCTTATATAGGAAAAGACTGGGGTCTACCTCCGGCCTTTCTCCAATAAAGACTACCGGCATCCCCGCCACGTAACCTTCCGTACTTTCAATTCGCATAATCATCCGGTCAAAATATGAAATTCCTGCCTTTTGTACAAAATCAGCACATAAATAGCACACATTGGCATACCTGCAATACAAAATAATCATAATGGCCACAGGCAGAACAGTACAGGCATTTGCAATCTTTTCCCATTTAAATTTCATGATACTGCATAAATATAAGGCCAGAACAAATATCATGACTTCTCCATACATCATCATGGAATAAATATTGTCATCACACATTACATATATAATATTTGCGCATAAGGGAAATATCAAAACAGCCAGTGCATAAACAATCCCACTGAATACTTCATGTCTGTATCTCATAAACAGATTTATGCCGAGAAAAACAAATATGACCGCGAGAATCCATAAATAATAATACCTAACCCCCCCACAATACATATACCTTGATTGTCCCGGTGTCGGGTCAAAAAATTCCCTATACGCATCAGGAATTCTGGAGAAATATTCTGCAATTCCCACTTTTCCTACATTACTAATGCCTTGATATTGTGAAAGGCTCTCTCCTATTCTTTTTACAAAATAAATAGAGGCAACATAATAAGTGACCAGATACCCAATTGTTCCCATAAAAAAATACAAAATTTCTTTAATTATCGGGACAGTTCCGGTAACTTCTTCTTTGTCCAGTGATTTTAAAAATACAATAATTGTAAATGATGCGATAACTCCGACATTAGCCTGATACACCCCGATAGAACAAGCCTGTAGCAGAATACCCATCAAAGCACTCACCAGCTTTTTCCATACATTTGCCTCTTTTTTCGCAAACAGAATCACACCTGCAATTCCCATAAATGTTCCGAATGAATACATACCTGAAGTAAACATATATCCAAACAAAGAGGTAATTACCGGAAAACTAATCAGTATACCGCCTGTCAATACGCCGAGCAGTCTGCTTTTTATTTGTAAAGCGTATACAATAAGCGCCGCCGACATTCCAATCCAGATTGAAGAAACAAACCCCAAATACCACGGTGTACTGTAATGCAGCCAATTCGTGTGATATATCACTTGAGAAAGCCTTAACAGCTTCGCCAGCATCCAGCGCCCTAAAGTATAGGTACCTCCCATATAAAAATTATAAATATTATCATGCAATGTTATATTATTAAAATAAATGTATCCATGTGCAATAAACCCAATGATAACGGCGGAGAAAAAAGCGTATACTTCACTTCTTACACCTGTGAGCAGCTCTCCCTTATCCAATCTCTTTTTTCTCCAATGGCACCTGTTTTTATGTTCCATCCTCGTACTCTCCCGCAAAAGCAACATTATCAGATAATAATGCTTCAACATAACTTCTATTAACCAAATTTATAAAATTTTCTACAAGACAAGCAAAATCCCAATCGCAATACGCTTTTGCACGTTGTTACTGTATTCGGACAATAATGTATTTCCCCCTGTCCTCAATGGAGCCTTCCTGCGGAAAGACCGGCATCTCCAGAAAATATTCCGACGCCTCCGCAAAATACGCCTGCTCCGTATTTGCTTTTATCTCCATACCATGCATGGCAAAAAAACGGGCTAACTCCTCGTCACTCTCAAAAGCATTCACGCCCCATTCAAAGACAGACAGCGCCGGTGTCTGCGCCACCCACACCCCGTACTCCCGGTAGAACTTTTCCAGAAGATGCTCGTCGATGGGGTCTGTCAGACGCTTGATGCGATAAAAAGTCTCCGAGTTATACCCCACGTATGCGTCTTTGACAATGCTCTTCGGCGGCGCATAGTTTCCGATAAACACCACAGGTTTGGAGATATCGAAATCTTTCTCCAATGCCAGGTTGATCTGTCTGGCCAGGTCCAGAGTCGATTGATACTTTAACCAGTCCACATAAAACCACTTATTCATCTCATAGCACTGGTTCCAGAGCACCACACTTAACAGGAAAACCGACACTGCCGTCAGTAATTTCCTCCACACTTTTCCATAGCCATCCACCTTCTGTTCCCGATTCACTTTCCGTCGAAAGTCTCCCCGTCCCAGGTTTCCCACGGCCAGTGCCACAAGAAATGCGCCGTACGCACACATCACCGGCAGGAACTGTGCGGCCCGGTACAGCGTTGCCTTCCCCTCCACCGGAACCAACAGTATGCAGCAGATAAAGCAGCCTGCCGTCAGGAGAAAAAGCCACGGAGACTTTCTCCTGATCGCGCTGTATAATCCGTATAATCCCATAAAAAATGCCGCCGCAACAAATATTCTGATTGGATAGTAGGCAAAAGCAAAAGCAAAATACATCACATAAAACCGCTTGAAGGCCATAGCCAGCTTCGCCGCCGCGTCTGCCTCGAACATCCAGCCAAAGACATCCCCCACAGTGCGCTGATCTGCCACGGCACGCAGGTTTCTCAAATCAAAGATCACGATAAGCCCTTCTATCATCAGGCTTCGCATGATAAGCGCCGTCACCGCCGACAGAGCGGCTATCCCCAGAAGTGTGAAGATCCTGTTTGGAATGCCCATATATCTCTCTGTCAACAGCACCAGCAAAAGCCCTGAAAGCCATACAATCATAAAGGACTCGTAACACCCTATCGCCACGAACAGGAAAAATGCCATTCCAACAGCCATCGCCAAAATCTTCTTCCAGTCCTTCCCACCCTCCGTCAGCTCCCGGAAGAAGCACAGGCTGATACCGGTGCAGAGATACCCCACAGAAACGCCGTTGTGGAGATGGTAAGGGTACACCTCGGCCAGCAGCGGACAGGAGAGAAAGATGCAGGAAAAGAACAGATATCCCCACAAAGGCACCCTCTCCCCACAGATCGAGTACAGCAGGACACCCCATACCACAACCGCCGCCATCAATATGAGCGCTCCCGCCAGGTCCAGGATAAAGGGCGCAAAATCCGCCACGTGGAATATTTTATTGAGCACAAAGAGGAACCATCTGCCGATGACGACATTCAGTCCCTCCTCAAAATACAGCTCAAATGGCGTATCGTCAACGCCCACAGTGTGATTTGTAACAAGAAAGCCATAGCTGCAGGCCACTGTCAGAAACAGCACCGCCCTGTATAGCCTGCTGCCCCACAAAATTTTAAAACACTCTCTCCATTTCCGTAAACCCACTTTTTCAGCCATGAAATTCCTCCGCTAAACGCCCCGTATATAACGATGTCAAATCCGCTTTTCATCCAGTATAACCCAATCGGAATCATTGTGCAACATGTCCGCGGCCTCTATTTTGCCATAGCCTTCCTGCATTCATCTTTTTACTTTTCCTTCGGCCCGCAATAAAGCCATGGGCTGAAGTATTCTTCCGGCACAGGATCCGGCATGGGACTTGACCGATATTCGTTGGGACGAGAAGAATATACCTGAACAGTAAAGCGATACGCGCTCCCCGGCTCCGATTTCAGAAATTGCGCCGGAATGGAGATCCCGCCGTATCCTTTCTCTATAATCGCACTTTTAGACCAGGTATTGTTCATCACATAAGCGCCGTCCTGGTCATAAAAGGTCACATTAAAGGAATCTTTCTCCTCGTAATCATCCAGATTACTCCATACGGCATAATAAAGTCTGTTGTTATCCTTTTCATACAGTCTCCACTCAAGTCCTGTGGGAACAGACAACGGCTCGGCACCTTCACCTGTATATTCAAAGGCATCTGATACCACAAGGGGACTGTCTGCATACCGGATGCCATCCCCAACGGCCGCTACCGTAAAAAAATAAAACCCGTTTTCCTGCAATTTCGTCACTATGTTCCAGGCTATCGTCTCCTTGTCTCTGTGAGCTCCGCCTACTCTTACTATTTGGTCAAAATACCAGTCGTCATCATTTACGTCCGGCGAGACTGCCGTATCCTTTCTATACAATCTCAAATAAAACTGTACCTCCTCCCCTATGCCTGCCTCCGGCACATTGTCCCACGCCACGATACCGGTTTCTCCATCCCAGTGTGGATTTCCCGGTGCCGGAAGGACAGTAAGCTCAGCACTTTCTTCCTGATTTTCCGTCAGCCTTCTCTCTTTCAGGGCAGGCAGTAAAATCATCCCCGCACCTCCGACGAGAATCAGCAGCAAAATCAGCAGGAATTTCCATTCCCCGAAAAAAAGCGCTCTTCTCACCTGCCGAACCGACCGATACCGTCTGTCCGGGTCCAGCTTTGTGCATTTCCGAATGACATGCCTATAGTGAGTTTTCCGCCTCTTCTCTCCCAGAAGACGTTCCAGCGTCACACCCAAAGCATAGATATCCGCCCGCTCGTCGGTCTGGGCAAATCCATACTGTTCCGGCGGAGCAAAGCCCCTGGTCCCCAGCAGTCTGGTATCCTGCTCCGCATCCTCCCGGGGCATTCGGGCAGCGTCAAAATCTATGAGGCGCACATGTCCATCCCTTGTAAGAAGTATATTGGAAGGCTTGATATCCCGGTGAATAATCCCGTTTTTGTGCAGGAATTCCAGCACGGAGCACAGCTCCCTCACTACCCGGCGGAACTGCCTCCCTGTTAAGTCTGCTGTTCCTGATGTCTGTCCCTCTATATACTCTTCTATTATGGTGGTAGAGTCTTCGGAGAGCACCACTTCATACAGCTCCGGCAGACAGGGATGGGAATATTTCTGCAGCGACTGATAGACCGGATGCCGCCCGGCCAGCCTCTTGCGTATAAATATCCGGGAGCCGCCTTTTTCCCGCACCAGGTACACTGTGCTCTTTTCACTCTGTTTCAGCAGTTGTATCTCTTCGTATTCCATGTTGCTTTTCCCTCATAATCCCGTGCGTTCCCGTACAATCATATAACAATCATTGCTGTTTCTTTGTTCTTCTGATATAATTATTCACGGCAGGAAGCGGCCGGATGGCCATCCATACCATGATTCATTATACCAGATAGCTTTAGGGGAGGCAACATGGACACCAAAACTACCGAAGAACTGAAGCACGAGCTCAAGGCTGCAACGAATATCGAAGACTATCTGAAAAGCAATCGAAAGAGCATGACATACCGCTGTCTGACCAGAGAACTGAATTCCCTTTTATCCGCTAAAAAGCTCCGCAAGGCAGACGTAGTACGCGGTTCTCTGCTGAGCCGCGCATACGTGTATCAGATATTTTCGGGGGAGAAATCGCCATCCCGGGATACTTTACTTGCCCTGGCGTTTGGTCTGCATCTATCCGATGAAGAAACCCAGGCGCTGCTGAAAGCATCTAAAAATCCGGAACTATACGCAAGAGAAGAAAGAGATGCCATAATCCTTTTTGCACTCCAAAAAGGCATGTCCATTTTTGAAACCAACGCGCTGCTGTTTGAGCACGATTTTCAGGCTCTGGGAGTTTCGTCGGAGCAATAGTTTCGTCGGAGCAATGAAATCCATGCTCTGCGAGGATTCTATTGTCATGAATAAATTCAGCAACAGTTCTGCCTTCCGGCGCACTGTTGCTGAATTTTTAAACCGTTTTCTTTTATCTTGTCTTTACTTTTCCTTTTGCGGCATCCCTGTAAATCAGAGCATACGCATAATAAGTGTTTGTTTCAAATGTGATGGTCTCCGCATTAGAATCCAGGTCCTCCAACACAACGGGTTTTCCTCCCTCTGTGACGCTGATCATCCTGAATGTCCTGCCTTCCGCCTGCAGTGTCTCCGGGATCGTCATTGTAATCTTCACTTTCTCGTCCATCTGAGATACCTGTCCGCTCTCGGAAGGGAAGATTGTATAAGTTCTTCCAATCGTGTAATCCTCAAGTACGGCTTCAAAGGAAGCAAAGCACAGCATCCCCTGCATGGAATTTTCAATTGTGACCTCATAGGCATTGCCGGCATCCGCGGTAAAGTTTATTTCCTCCTTACCACAGGCGGCATATAGTTTCATTTCTTCCTCCGAGGGTTCCCATCCTGTAGGCTGCGCTTCTCCCTCTCCTGATGCCTCCGGATTTACAGGGATCATATCGGTCCAGTCACTGTCCAGATACTTCATAATGTCTCTGCTGAGTGTACGGACAGTTACAAAGTATTTGCCACCCGGCTGTATCTGTTTGCTGAAGTCAAATGTACTTTTATCCATCCCTATTGGATTTCCAACTGCCCTCATCTGGCCATTTGAGAGTACGGCTAACCCATAATAGAAACCATAATCCGTTCCCAAAGAATATTTTGTACCCTCGCTCTCCGGCAGAGTACATGACACAATGCCTTCTTTGGTTACGCTGACCACAGGCACCGGAAGCTGCGTATCCGGTTTCACATACTCGAATGCTGCGCTGCGTTCCGATGTACTTGAACCACCGTCATTCTTCAGGTACACTTCAAATGTATAAGTTCCCGACTCATTCATTAAGTGATAAAGATCAAACTTGATTTCTCCCCCGGGGATAAGCCCTTTGGGATCAAATGTCATTTTCCTCCCGTCCGGGCCATAAACATAAGCCTTCACTTCACATGTCCCATTAGGATTCGTGAAGATCCCCTGCCCCTTCTCATTCCATTTCAGATCTGTCGCCTTCGGAATCGTCAGCTTCTCCGCTTCCTGCTGCGTGCTCTCCTCGGCCTTCACCGGAGCCCCTTCATACCCGCTGCAGACCAACATGGCTCCGCCTAATACGGCTGCCAACATTTTCCAGCCTCTTCTCATACCTTTTCCACCTTTCTGATATGTATTCTGTCCTGCATAAAATAAAACAACCTGTAATAAATCATACAGTACATGACTTATTATAGGTTGTTTTGTCTCAAAATGGTCCGCTGTCAGCAGACATTACTCTAAAAAGCAGTCTGTCCCTTCCCCGCCGTCAATAGGAGATCTCAAATTACTTCATCATCTCCCGAAGCACTTCTTTCGCCTTCTCAAGCTGGTTGTCCGGGTGGTCCTCACTGCCGTAATATGCCTCCCCGTCGAACTCACACACCACATCCGGCTCCACGCCGATGCCATGAATATTATTACCCTTCGGCGTATAATACGCGCTGATGGTAACCTTTACCGCCGAACCGTCGCGGAAGGGAATGATCTGCTGTACGATGCCCTTTCCAAATGTGGTGGTACCCACCAGCTTACCCAGCTCATAATCCTTGATTGCCCCGGCCATGATCTCCGATGCGCTGGCGGAATTCATGTCGACCAGCACTACCAGCGGAACCTTCAGTTTCCTGGAGCCATCGCAGGCATATTCGGACCGTTTCCCGTTTTTATCCTCTGTATATACAATCATCCCTTTGGGCAGAATCATCCGGGCCATCTCCACCACAGCATTCAGGCTTCCGCCGGGATTCCCACGCAAATCCAGAATCAGTCCCTTCATGCCGGAACCCTTTGCCGTGGCCAGCGCATCGGCAAACTGATCGATGGACACCTCGTCGAACTCTGTCACCTGGATGTACGCCATATTGTCCTCCAGCATGGTATACTCCACAGTAGGTGTCTCCACCTGTCTCCGGGTCACACTGACTTCCAGATAGTCGGAAGCCCCTTCTCTGATAATGGTCAGGACCACATTTGTGTCCTCGGGTCCCTTAATCATACTCACAACTTCCGTCAGATTCATTCCGTAGGTCGCAACCCCATCCACCTCGTAAATCAGGTCGTTGGCCCGCAGATCCACTTCTTCCGAAGGCGCTCCTTCGATAGTCCCGCTGATCTTCGGAAGACCTGTGACAGTATCCAGCTGAATATAGGCGCCGATGCCGTAATAGACACCTTCTGTCTGTTCCATCAGCAGGGCAAGCTCCTCCGCGGAATAGTACTCGGAATAAGGATCTCCCAGCGCCGATATCATTCCCTTGTAAATACCATCCTGGAACTCCTCATTGGTCACTTCTCCGAGATAAAAATATTTATTGACAGTGTTCTCCAGGTTCTGCAGCTTGGTGAGCACAGACTCATCAATGGCAGAGCCCTCCTGAAACCGGAACGGCTCATCGGACTGCCGCGGCGTCTCCATGAGCTTCTGAATATAAAGTCCCAGATAGCAAATGGCAAAAATCATCAAGGCGCCTGCAATCCCCGTAATCAGCCCTCCCAGAAAAAGCCCTTTACCGCTTCCTCTCTCTCCCTTCATCGGCGGAACAGGGCGGGGCGGCATGGGATAGCCATATTCCGGTGGTCTGTTGTACATCTGATTGTTGTTCATCTGGTTATTATATGTCTGGTTGCCATATGCCTGATTACCATATCCCTGATTGTTGTACACCTGACCGTTATTCACCTGATTGTTATTCATCTGGCCCGGCGGTGTATTCCCGCCACCTCCTGTAATGTTATCGAAATAGGAATTATTTTTGTCCATAGCCATCTTTCTTCCTTTCTGCAGTCTCCGGAATCCCTCCTCTGCACGACACTCCTGTCCTCTCCCCTCAAAATCACTATTCCTTAAGATAATTCCATGGAGACACATAGGAACCGTTCAGCCGCACACTGAAATGCAGATGATTTCCGGTGGAACGTCCGGTAGTTCCCACTGCGGCAATGGTATCGCCACGCGCCACGATATCATCCTTTTTCACATACAGCGCCGAGGCATGCATATATATAGTGTACAATCCATCTCCATGATCGATGAAGCAATAATTTCCCATGCTTGAGCTGTAAGCCGCCGCAACTACCTTCCCGTCATAAGCGGCATAGATAGCGGTCCCGGCCGGCGCGGCAAAATCCACGCCATTATGAAATTTCTCTATCCCCAGAATGGGATCTGTTCTCATACCATAGTCATCGGACATTCTCGTATAGGAAGCCATTGGAAACTTGAACACACCTCCGTCATATTTCAAAACGGAACCGTTGCTTGCAATCAGTTTTCTCCGCTCTTCCGCGACGGCCGCCTCCAGCATCTTAATCTCTTCTTCCTCCGCCTTAATATCCTCCTCATACTCCCGAATGAGCTTTTCCTTGTTGTTAATATCTGTCTCGTAAGCAGTGATGTCCCTGTTTTTCTGTTCGATTAGTTCCTCCAGATTCTGTTGCTCCACCTGCACACCCGCTTTGGTTTCATCCAGAATCTCCTTTTCCAGCTCCAGATCTTCCTTACACAGTTCCACATACTCTCTGACCATTTTGTAATTCTGCCACATCTCCTGGTCATAGGCTGCGACACGTTCCTCATGGTCGGCCTTATTCAGGAAATCTCCCATGTTCCGGGACTGCAGCAGTAAATCCAGAATACTGGGTGTTCCGGTCTCATACATTAATCTTATGTGCGCAATCATGGATTCTTTCTGGTTTTCTTCTTTTTCCAGCGCCGCCTCCAGTTCTTCTTCTGTCCGGCGGATTTCCTCCTCTTTCGCATCGATCTGAGCTTTCAGTTCGGCGATATTCTGTTCTATCACTTCCAGCTCTCCGTCCAGCTGCTTCACATAATTTTTCAGATTGTCTTTCTGACTCTCCAGATTCTTTTTTATTTCCTTTAAATCGCTGAGTCCGCCCTGCAGCGCTTTTTTTTCTTCTTTTTTCTGAGCGATCTGATTTTCCTTCTCCCGGATACTGTCCGAAGTGACGGAGGACGTACCGGATGCAAATACCTGCCTTGGCCCGTCTCCATGGCCCGTCGCTCCTCCCCGGACCAGCAGGGCCAAACCGCACAATGCAAGGCATAATTTCCATTTTTTCTTCATAAGCCCCTACTTTACACCCGCAAATGCTTTCTGACCGTCGTGATACTTCCCAGGAAACCGATTCCCACACCGACGCCCACGGACACCGGCGTCAGCACATTAAATATTTCTTCCGCCGGCAAAAAATCCAGGAAATTACTGAGAATGGAGAATCTCTCAGCAATATAAGTCAGCGCATAATTATAAATACTGTAAATCAGGCCCAGCGGCAGCACGGCTCCCACGAGACCGATCAGCATTCCTTCCAGCACGAAGGGAGATCTGACGAAAAAATCTGTGGCACCGATATATTTCATGATATTGATCTCCTCCGAACGAACGGAGATGCCAATGGCCACCGTATTGCTGATGAGGAAAATGCTGACGGCCAGCAGAATCACGATAATTCCCAGAGACACATAGGCAATCAGCAGATTGGCGCCGCTGAGTGTATCCGCGGTCAGCGCCGAATAATTGACTCTGCTCACCTCCGGGAAGGATTCAAGCCACGTGACAAGAGCGCTCTGCAGCGACACATCACTGAGGAAGATTTCATAGCTGTGATCTCCCTTTAAGGGATTCTCCAGAAAGCCCAGGGAATACGCCTCGTACTCTTCCCCGAATCTTTCTTTTGTAAATTTTTCCCATGCTTCCTCGTCGGAGACAAATTTTACATCTGAGACTTCAGTCCGATTGGCAATCATTTGTCCGATCTCTTCTATCCGCTCGTCCGTAGGGAGCATCCCCTCTTCATGAACTTTGCCAAATTTTTCACACTGATCCCACTCGCTGTGGAAAAATACAGTCACCGACACACCTTCCTCCGCCTTCATCACAATACTGCGGAAATTGGTCACAATAGAATAAAACAATCCGAACAGAAACAGGCATGCGGCTATGGTGGCAATGGATGCCAGGGAGTACCACTTATTGCGGAAAATATTGACAAAGCCCTGTTTTATCGTATAAAACAAAGTGCTAATCTTCATCGATATACTCTCCCCCTTCCTCGTCACTGATAATAATGCCCCGCTTCATGGTCACCACCCGCCTGTGCATTGCATTGACGATTTCTCTGTTGTGGGTAACCACCACCACCGTGGTTCCATTCTGATTGATTTCCTCCAGCAATGTCATGATTTCCCAGGAATTCTTGGGATCCAGATTACCGGTGGGTTCATCCGCCAGCAGGATGGAAGGATTATTTACCAGCGCCCGCGCCAGCGCCACTCTCTGCTGTTCTCCGCCGGACAGCTGCCTGGTCTTCGCCTTATACTTTCCCGCAAGTCCCACTGTGGCAAGAATAGTCGGAACATTTCTCCTGATTTCGATGGAAGGGACCTCTATAATCCGCTGGGCAAATGCCACGTTTTCATACACATTTCTGTCATTCAGCAGTCGGAAATCCTGGAATACCACCCCAAGATTACGCCGGAATTTCGGGACCTGCCTGTGCTTCAACTTCGCCAGATCACTGCCCATTACATAAACACTGCCGCTGGTAGCCGTAAGCTCCCGCAGCAGAAGTTTAATCAGCGTGGATTTACCGGAACCGCTGTCCCCTACGATAAAGACAAATTCTCCCCTTCCTATTCCAAGTGTGATTCCATTGAGCGCCGGCGCTCCTTTGGAGTAGACCTTACTCACATTATCCAGGTAGATAATGCCGTTGTCCTCTATAAATTGTTCCCGTTTTTTCCAGGATAGTTCTCTTTTGGTCATCATTTTCCTCCATGCCAGAACCCATCGCGGCCTTAGAAGTCCGCGCTTTCCATATATTTCATATATTTTACAACCATAAGCGCTATCTTAAAGGTAATGGCATCCTCAAAAATGCGCAGATCCAGCCCCGTACTCTTCTGCAGCTTATCCAGCCGATATACCAGAGTATTCCTGTGAATGAACAGCTGGCGGGACGTCTCCGATACATTCAGACTGTTTTCGAAGAATTTGTCGATCGTGCTCAGCATCTCCTCGTCAAAATCATCCGGACTCCTTCCGCCGAAAATCTCACGGATGAACATTTTGCACAACGGTATGGGCAGCTGATAAATCAGGCGTCCTATACCCAGCTCACTGTAAGCGATAATCTCTCTCTCGTCGAAAAATATTTTACCCACGTCCAGGGCCATCTTCGCCTCTTTATAGGAACGGCTCACCTCTTTGATCTCCTGAATCACTGTTCCATAGGCAACACGAATATCTCTGATTCCTTCCTTTTTCAGAAAGGACCAGAGAGACTTTGCCGCTTTATCCATCTCTTTCAGCGAATCTCCGTCCGAGAGCTCTTTCACAATGATAACATTATTCTCATCCACTTCCGTGACGAAGTCTTTCCCATTTCCACGATAGTGCGCTCTCGCCAGCTCCAGCACATTGCTGTCACGGCCGCCCGGCGCCTCCACAATCAAAACCGCCCGGGGTACGTCCGTCTGAATATGCAGCTTTTTGGAACGACTGTAAATGTCTACCAGAAGCAGATTATCCAGAAGCAGGTTCTTGACAAAATTATCCTTGTCAAAGCGTTCCTTATACGCCACCAGCAGATTCTGAAGCTGGAAA
>JAAWLQ010000033.1 GCA_022797995.1 Lachnospiraceae bacterium | reverse complement strand
GGTCTTCCCATCGGCGGCGGCAAGGGCGGTTCTGATTTTGATCCGAAGGGAAAGTCCGACAGGGAAGTCATGGCATTCTGCCAGAGCTTTATCAATGAGTTACATAAATATATCGGCGCCGACACCGATGTGCCCGCAGGCGATATCGGAACCGGGGCCAGAGAGATCGGCTATATGTATGGCCAGTACAAGAGACTGACAGGACTGTATGAAGGCGTTCTCACCGGAAAGGGCCTCTCATACGGCGGTTCCCTGGCCAGAACGGAAGCGACCGGCTATGGTCTGCTGTATCTGACAGAGGAGATGCTGAAATGCAATGGCAAGGATATCAAGGGCAAGACGGTCGTGGTATCCGGAGCCGGAAACGTGGCCATCTACGCTATCCAGAAGGCATGGCAGCTGGGCGCGAAGCCTGTGACCTGTTCCGATTCTACCGGCTGGATCTATGATCCGGAAGGAATCGACGTGGCTCTGCTGAAGGAAGTCAAGGAAGTGAAGAGAGCCAGACTGACAGAGTATGCGGCAGCCAGACCCGGCGCACAGTATCATGAATGTGCCGCCGGAAGCAATGTGTGGACCGTGAAATGTGATATCGCATTGCCCTGTGCAACCCAGAACGAGCTGCATCTGGAGGATGCGAAGACTCTGGTGGCAAACGGCTGCTTTGCCGTGGCGGAGGGCGCCAATATGCCTACCACAATGGAGGCAACAGAGTATCTCCAGAAGAGCGGCGTGCTGTTCTGCCCCGGAAAGGCTTCCAACGCAGGCGGCGTGGCTACTTCCGCACTGGAGATGAGCCAGAACAGCGAGCGTCTGAGCTGGACCTTCGAGGAAGTGGATTCCAAGCTGCAGAAGATTATGGTAAATATTTTCCACAACCTGGATGATGCCGCGAAGAAATACGGTATGGAAGGCAATTATGTGGCAGGCGCCAACATCGCGGGATTCCTGAAGGTGGCGGAGGCCATGACGGCGCAGGGGATCGTGTAAGTCAGGAAAAACTGGCATAAAAAGCCGGGATATTACAGAAACGCGTATAGAAGAAAAGAGAAATGCCGGAGAGGCCGTAAAAAGCCTGACTCCGGCATTTTTATGCACAGGCCCGCATAAATGTGAAAAACCATATATGCAAGTTTTTCACATGGAAGTTTGCCACTAAGGCGGCATGCGGGCCGCGCGGCGAGTAGGGGAGAAAAGCATTCCCCTACTCAATTGGTATGGCCTGGTTTTGCTGTTTTATAAGTATTTTGATATTGACAAATGTAGAAAAACAGAATATAATGCAACTACAAAACAGTTGCAAAAGGGGTGAGCGCTATAGAGGATGAGTAAGTATGAAAAGGCGAATTTCAGGGAGGCAGACAAGGCGGTAATTTTATTACACAAGCCGCATCCGGAAGATATAATGGACAGGGGAGCAGTGGGAGATTTGGTCGATTACTTAAAAGGCATAGGTGAATTGTGATGAAGAAAAATATTCTGGAATATAAGGGGTATCATACAACGGTTGAATTTGATGCTGAGACATATATGCTGCGGGGAAAAATAGAAGGAATAAACGATTTTGTCAATTTTGAAAGTGACGACCCACGGATGATCGAGCAGGAATTTCATAAGGCTGTGGACGATTATTTATTATTTTGTCAGGAAGTGGGAAAGGAACCGGATAAAGAGTACAAGGGGACATTTAATATAAGAATCCAGCCGGCTTTGCATAAAAAACTTGCTTTTCTTGCTTTGAAAAACGGAGAGTCCCTGAATACTACAGTGGAGAAGGCAATTCAGGCCTATGTGGAAGGCGGCAAAGTGACGAGTACGGAATTGCAACAGACGATTCGGATTTTATCAGTTGCGCTGGCTACGCAAAGAATTTATAATAAAGAGTTTTCCATGCAGATTGCGCCGGAATCTAAAATTATTCCGTTTGAAGGTTATACAACATCTAATATTAAAATGTCATATCAGGAATCGAGGTCGAATTAGATGATAGAAAATTTATCTGAGTATTTTTTACCGGAACAGGAATTTTATTTGCAGACAATAAGTTATGACAGATTAAACAGTACAATAGCAAAGGACGAGTTTTTTTTAAACTGTACCGATAACATTCATGTGGAGAAGGATGAAACCAACGGTGTAAAGGTAATCGTTACAAGAGAGCTGTTTTTTGAGCCTGGAGAACTGTTTCGACTGTCTGTGGCATTTGGAGCGGATTTGCAGTTCGATTTACAGAGGGTAAATGAATATGACTGGAACGAAGTTAATCTGGCGGAAGAATTTCGTGCGAACGGGGACTTTGTAATTTCTAATCTGATGAGCAGAATTACTTTGTTAATAGCACAGATAACGTCGTCTTATGGACAACAGCCGCTGGTTTTACCTCCGGTTATTTCAAAAGCTGATGATAAATCAGATTCAGAAGTAAAGAGTAAGTGATATACAGAATATACCTGGAGAGAAGAATCATGGGAAAGAGAATACGGACCATAATTATGGCATTGCTGGCAGTATGCCTGTGGAGCGGGACAAAAGGGAGCGCATCGGCGGCCACGGAACCCCTTTCTTTTTATGAGGACGGAGATGTGGTGGGCTTTATCGGGGACAGTATTACCCATGTGAAATACAGTTCGCTGAGCTATGTGGAGATTCTGGAGGCATACTATCTGAGCCGGTTTCCCGGACAGAATACGGAATTCCGCAATGTGGGTACGGCAGGATATAAGGCAGTGGATATACTGAATATTTATGATAAGGATCCCGCGTTTCGCGGC
This sequence comes from Lachnospiraceae bacterium, assembly GCA_022797995.1. Taxonomy (GTDB): domain Bacteria; phylum Bacillota; class Clostridia; order Lachnospirales; family Lachnospiraceae; genus Acetatifactor. The sequence continues at coordinate 14,493 of JAAWLQ010000033.1, read as the reverse complement.
CTGGACAAAGCCGTGATTATGCTGGGCACAAACGAAGCCATTCTGGATTTTTCAACAGAAGAATATATCGCAAAAATGGGAGAGCTGGTGGAACGGCTGAAGGGAGACGGACTGGCCGGAGAGGATATCCTGCTCATTACGCCGCCTGTCTGTGATGAGAACTGTTCGGTGAATCTTGATAAAAATGGAAGGGCACGATGGGCATTTGAGGATACCGTGCTGGAGTATATGGGAGCACTGGAAACCAAAGCCCAGGAGTGGGGCGTGTGCTATCTGGACATTCATACGCCAATGGCCGAACTGACGGAGACAATGCAGAAGGCGGAGGCCGGAAGCACATTGACAACAGACGGCATTCATCCCAATGCCGTGGGCCAGAGACTGATAGCATACTACATTCTCCAGGCCCAGGGAACAGAGCGGCAGCCTCTGGCAGAGATTTTCATACCCGGAGAGGGAGAAGTACGGGTACATGGAGGGGAAATATCGGATTACTACCGGGGAGAGAAGGGTTTATGCTGGACCTGGAGGCCGGATACATACCCTGTGGCCGGCGCCGACGGCGCGCTGCAGTTTCGGGGACTTTCGGAAGAAGCGGACCTGCTGTATCAGAATCAGCTTCAGGTGGCGGGGCTTTCGGAGGAGGGTTCTTACAGGGTGCTGATGGGAGAGGCGGATCTTGGAAGCTATACGGGAAGCGTGCTGGCAGAGGGCATTGACATTGGAATGTTGGAAGCACACCCGCAGCAGGAGGTCATGAGAAGGGTAGAGGCCCTGAGCAAAGCGCGTCACCAGAATGTGGTAAAATACCGTGATGTGTGGATTGAGATTGCCATGCAGCGGGCTGTATATATTCCGGAGGAAGTCCAGGCACAGTACGAGAGATGGAAAGCGGAAGACGACAGACTGCAAAGCGAAATGCATGCCGTAATGGAAGGTCTGCAGGACAGCGTGTTCCGCATGTATGTCATAGAGGAAGGCGTTCTTCCGGAAGAGATGGAGCAGGAGGCAGAAGCCGCAGAGGAAGCCAGAAAGGCCGAGGAAGAGGCCGCAAGAAAGGCGGCGGAAGAGCAGGCCAGGAGAGAAGAGGAAGAGGCCAGAGCAGCCGAGGAAGAAGCTGCCAGGAAAGCCGAGGAGGAAGCCGCCAGAAGAGAAGAGGAGGCCGCCGCAAAAGCCGCGGAGGAAGCGGCCCGGAAAGAGGCGGAAGCTCAGGCACTTTTGAGAAAAGGGATTGTACTCGGCACAGGTGCGGGCGTGTCCGGCATATTGGTTGTGGTATGGATATGGCGTCGGCGGAGAAAAAGAAGAGAAAGTAAGGCAGGAGAAGATATGGACAATAAAAAAGACCGGTCGGCATAAATATGCCGCCCGGCCGCTTTTTACATCTCACCTGTGGTCAGCTGGAGAATTTTCTTCATATCAGAGATCAGCTCTCTGGAATATAATTCCGCTTCCCGGTAGACCTGTTCGGCCTCCATATATCTGCCGTTGTTGATGGCATTGATTACGCTTGCACCGTACTTGTGGAATTTCTGGTGCTTTGCACCCAGCCCATTCCAGATTGGCAGTACACCCGGAATGTCCGGGGTCATGGCATAATAGAAATGACCGAATCCACATTTGGAAGAGTCCAGCTGCAGAGGAATAACTGTCTGTGTGTCCACCATTTTTTTCAGATTGCCAAGCCAGGTATGATGAGAGGAAATGGCGGTGTTCATGTATTTGGCAAATTCCTGATTTTCCAGATGATAGAATGCGTCTTTTGCCATATCTCCCATCTGTTTTACCGTATCGTCCAGGGTCTTCTCAATGCCCACCACAGGCTGGGTAGCCTGGCGCAAGTCTTCGCCCACCTTCTGCATAAAGTCACTGCTTTCCCGCAGCTGATTCTGCATTTCCGCCATAGAACTGCTGATTTCCTCGCTGACTGCGGCGATGGAACTGACGGAATCATTGATATTGGAAACATGCTGCTGGCTTTCCAGATTGATTTCCCAAACATTCTTGATCCTGTCTGTCATGGAGAGCAGAGAATCAATGGTACTTGTAGAGCTGTTAACGCTTTTTCTGGAAGCTTCTTTCATGGTTTTGACGAAAGACTCCATATTTGAGGTCAGCTTCTGGGTCTCCTCAGACAGTTCCCGGATTTCATTTGCCACCACAGCGAACCCTTTTCCGGCTTCGCCGGCCCTGGCGGCTTCCACGGAGGCATTCAAAGCCAGCAGATTGGTCTGCATGGAGATAGAACCGATTCCGGAGATAACGTTGCTGATGTGATTGATGATATTCACCAGCTCATCCATATCTTTCTGCATTTCCCGGGAGACGGCAATAGTCTGGTCAGAGAGATCTCTGATTGCGGTCAGCTCTTTTTGGCTCACCTCAATTTTCTGATAGACCTCATCTGTTTTGCCGGCAACCGTGACGATGGTGTTGGCAAGCTGTTCATGCTGACTGTCTGAAGTACCGACAGAATTGCCGAAAATAGTCTCCGTGGCACTGATTATCTTCTGAGAGATATCCATAATCTTATCTGTCTGATGCTGCATGGTCAGATCGAGAGAGCTGATTTGCATGACGGCGTTGATATTTTTCTCAAACACTTCTGCAAACTGCTTCCTTCCATTGGACAGCCTCTGATAAATGCCGCTCAGCTCCGGTTCGGGAGAATAGTCAGCCTTTTTTAATTCTGAAACAGCCCGCATAAGCATGATTTTTTTCTTTTTAGTAGCCATTGCATATCCTCTTTCTTTCTTTAGAATTGCCTATATCTATATCATACGGGATTTTAGACTTTTTGCAAGCATTTTCTGAAAATATATTGGTTATATTTTTCCAGTCGTATTTTTCCAGAACAGATACAAGGCAGTTTTTCCTGGGATGACTTGTAACAGCGCAGGATCTGTCCGAACTGTTACGACGACTTTTTACTGCGATACTCTCCCGGAGTACAACCCATTGTTTTACGGAAAAGGCGATTGAAATGATTGATATTCTGGAAGCCGGACTGAAAAGCGGCTTCTCTGATGGTGATTGCGTCATTGGTCAGCAGAAAGCAGACCTTCTGTAGACGGGCCTGTATCAGTTCATCCATGGGCGAGCAGTGGAAATATGCGTTGTAGTATTTGTAAAGCTGACTTTTGCCCAGATTCAATATCCTGCACAGCTGATCGATGCACCAGGGCTGTTCACAGCTGTTTAACATTTGTCCGCGGATAGACAACAGTTCATGATAAATATTCTGATACTGCCTGTCAGGCTCGTTTTTCTGCAATTGTTCTCTGGCTGTCTGGATGAGAAGCTGGCGCACATACAGATCGATGATCGTTTCCCTGTATGGCAGCTGTCTGTTTAGAAATTCCTGATAAATTTTCTTCAGAAGCCAATGAATCTCCTCCGTATTAACGGGATAGAACAGGGTGTTGAGCTGAATATTGTATTGCTCTATCATTGTTTTCTCGCAGAAAAAATGGACATAACTGTTGAAAAAGCGGTCTTCCGCCTGATAATGCTGATAAGCGCCCGGTTCATAAAGAATACATGCCCCCGGGAGCGCATGAACAGAAGAACGGTCAGAAAACTGAAAATTCATGGGAGACAGCACCAGCAGAAACAGATAGCTGGCGGTGCCGGAAGGACGATAAATCAATTCCCGATCTGGATTGTGGGTGTGGTAGCCACAGTATTCTATTCTTATCATGTACCTTTTCTCCTGATATTATAACGTTATAGCCCTACGGAATTCAAGGGGCCGAGGGCCTGGGAGGTATTCACAGATTCAGTGTACCATAAACGGAAGAAAAGTCAATCATTTGAGAAAATAGGCTCTTACCAGAACTTGCAAATCCGCCTATAATTTCCAGTAGAGACTTAAGCTCATAGGAACAGCAGCGCTGTTTCTATATAGATTACAGCATAAGTGTCGGGCTTGTCTGACAGGCTTATGCGTAAAAATTATTTTTAAGGAGTGTGGAAAATGAAGAAATCGAAGGTGGTAGTGGACAAAGAGTTTATTCTGGGGGAAGTTGACAAGAGAATCTATGGGTCTTTTATTGAGCATCTGGGACGTGCCGTTTACGAAGGAATCTATCAGCCGGAAAGCCCTTTTGCAGATGAGCAGGGGATGCGCAGGGATGTGATAGACCTGATCCGGCAGCTGAATGTGCCGGTGGTGCGGTATCCGGGAGGAAATTTTGTATCCGGATATCACTGGGAAGACGGTGTGGGAGAGAAGGATAAGAGACCGTCCAGAGTGGACCTTGCCTGGGGAACTATCGAGACCAATCAGTTTGGCCTGAACGAATTCATGGATTGGGCGAAGAAGGCTGACACCCAGGCTATGATGGCCGTAAATCTGGGAACCCGGGGAATCGAGGATGCCCGGAATATCGTGGAATACTGCAATGTGCCCGGGGGAACCCTTTACAGTGATCTGCGGAAGGCACATGGATATGACGCGCCACACAATATCAAACTGTGGTGCCTGGGAAATGAGATGGACGGTCCCTGGCAGATGGGACATAAGACCGCTGAGGAATACGGCAGAATCGCCGCGGAGGCAGGAAGAATCATGAAGATGACAGACCCCTCCATCGAGCTGGTGGCCTGCGGAAGCTCCTCCTATGGCATGAACACCTTCGGATACTGGGAAGATACGGTTCTGCAGGAGTGCTATGAGCAGGTGGACTACCTGTCCCTGCATCAGTATTACGGGAACAGGGACAATAATACGCCCGAGTTCCTTGCGAATACCGTTGCCCTGGACCAGTTCATTGCATCTGTGGTATCTATCTGTGACGGCGTCAGAGCCAGGAAAAAGCAGAAAAAGTACATCAACCTTTCCCTGGATGAGTGGAATGTATGGTATCATTCCAACGAGCAGGACAAGAAGGTGGAGCGCTGGAGCAAGGTGCCGCACCAGCTGGAGGATGTGTACAATTTTGAAGACGCGCTGTTGGTTGCCGGCATGATGATTACGGTTCTGCGTCATGCGGACCGGGTGAAGGTGGCCTGTCTGGCCCAGCTGGTCAACGTGATTGCCCCTATTATGACTTCCGATACCGGAGCCTGGAAGCAGACCATTTATTATCCCTTTGAAATGATCAGCAATTATGGCCGCGGCAAGGTACTTCACACACTGGTTCAGGCTCCCGTATATGAAAGCGCACACGGAGATGCGCCTTTCCTGGACTGTGTCATGACAATGGATGAGGAGAAGGAGACAGTCACCCTGTTTGCCGTGAACAAGAGCCTGGATGAGGACATGGAGCTTACCTGCGATCTGAGGCAGTTCGAGGGCTATCAGGTGAAAAAGCATGTGGTGCTGACTCATGAGGATGTGAAGGCGGAAAACACGGAGGAGCATCCCGACACTGTGGCGCCTCAGGAGAACGGCAAATCTAGTGTGGAGAATGGAACGCTCAGGGCGTATCTGCCGGATAAGAGTTTCCATATGATCGTGCTCGGAAAATAGAAACGTGGCGGCGGGCCGCAGACTTTTGCGGGCCTGAGGGGAGAAAAGCATATTTCAGGGAAGGACAGCGGCTCGAAACGGATTTCAGGGCCGCTGTTTTCCTATTCTGATGGTTTCCATTTTGGTGGATTGGTGGTATAATATGCACATATTCGTGGCAGGAAACGGCCGAATGGCCATCTTACCATGTGCGTTGCTGTGCACATGGTATAATGTCCGCAAAGGGCAGAGTCAAGTGCCCGAAGAAGCATCAGCCGTGCTTGCACGAGCAGATGATTATTCGGGGATTTGACGAGCGAAGCGACCCCGGAACCCCTGTCCTTGGGGTTTCGGGGCTCTGCCCGGGACTTGCGAACAAGGAACAATTCCGCAAAGGGCAGAGTGAGATAATAAAACAGGAAGAAAGGGAAAATATATGATATTCGGCAAACATATTAACAGGTATTACAGAAAATATGCCGGCTGGCTGATTCTGGGGCTGATAGCGCTGGTGATGGTAGACTTCCTGCAGCTGGAAATTCCAAAGCTGTACCGCATGATCATCAACGGCATGAACAGCGGAACCGTCAGCGTGGAAGGCGTTTCCACCGCATTTGACAAGGATTTTCTGCTGGACAGAATCTGTATGCCAATGGTGGGGATTATTCTGGCCATGGTTTTCGGCCGCTTTCTGTGGCGTGTATGCTTTTTCGGGGCGGCGGTACGTCTGGAGGCGGACCTGCGCAACCGGATGTTTGACCATGCCAAGGAGCTGAGCCGGGAATACTATCAGGTCAACAAGGTGGGAAATCTGATGAGCCTGTTTACCAACGACCTTGACACAGTGCAGGATTGTTTCGGCTGGGGGGTCCTGATGTTCTTCGACGCTTTGCTTCTGGGCGTGCTGGCTGTGATCAATATGTGGCGGATGGACCGGGTGCTGACCTTATTATCCCTGATTCCTATGGGATTTCTGCTGGCCGCGGCCACGGTGATCGGAAAGCAGATGATGAAGAAATGGGATATCCGCCAGGAAGCCTTTTCCAGACTTTCCGATTTCTCCCAGGAAAGCTTTTCCGGCATTGCGGTGATCAAGGCTTTCGTCAAGGAAGCGAAGGAGCTGATGGCTTTCCGGAAGCTGAACGAGGAGAATGAGGAAGCCAACATTGATCACACCAAATCTTCTGTGCTGCTGCGGATTATGGTGACGCTTTTTGTGGAGAGTGTGGTCTGTGTGATTCTGGGATACGGCGGATATCTGGTGTACAGAGATCAGTTCAATGCCGGTCAGCTGGTGGAGTTCATCGGTTATTTCAACGCTGTCATCTGGCCCATTATGGCGGTTTCGGAGCTGATTGACATGACATCCAGAGGCAAGGCCTCTCTGGATCGGCTCAGCGAACTTCTGGATGCGAAGATTGATGTGGCGGACCGGGAGGGCGCAAGAGACCTGAAAAATGTCCGGGGTGACATAGAATTTCGGAATCTGACCTTCCAGTATCCAGACGGGGAGGCAGACATACTGAAAAATGTGTCCTTTACCATTCAGGCAGGAGAGAATGTGGGACTGGTGGGGAAGACAGGTTCCGGGAAGACCACTTTGGTAGACCTGATTCTGCGTACCTATAATGTCCCGGACGGGACGCTGTTCATCGACGGAAATGACGTAAATGACGTGAAAATACGGGATCTGAGAGCCTGCTGTGCCTATGTGCCTCAGGATAATTTCCTGTTCTCCGACACCATTGAAAATAACATTGCCTTCGGCGTGGAGAAGAGAGACAGCAGGGCAGTGGTCCAGGCGGCAAGGCTTGCGGATGTACATAGCAATATCAAGGAGTTCCAGAAGGGCTACAGCACCATTCTGGGAGAGCGGGGCGTCACGGTGTCCGGCGGCCAGAAGCAGAGGATATCCATAGCCCGGGCACTGATGAAGGACGCGCCCATTCTGATTCTGGACGATTCCGTATCCGCCGTGGACACGAAAACGGAGGCGGCAATCCTGGAGAATCTGCGCACGGCAAGACAGGGGAAGACCACGATCCTGATTGCCCATCGTGTGACCACCATTGAGAAGATGGACAAAATTCTCTTCGTGGAGGACGGAGAGCTGGTGGCAATGGGACCTCACGAAGAATTGTATGTGTCCTGTCCGGAATATCGGAAGATGGTAGACCTTCAGAAGCTGGAGGAGGAAGGAGATATGCGCAATGAATGAGTATTTGCCCGTATTGATTGTGGGCGCTATTATCGGCGCCTTTACCATAGTTTTCCTGCTGGCCTACGGAGCCCTTCGGAAGGTGAAGGATGAGACGGAAAAAGAACGGAACATGCCCGATGGAGAAATTGTCCGGCGTCTGCTGCAATATGCCAGGCCTTATTGGAAAAGCTTTATCCTTGTGTTTTTTGTCATGCTGTTTTCCATTGTATATGATCTGCTGGCTCCGCTGATTATCGGAAGGATTCAGGGACTGATTCGAGATGATTTCGAGCTGAGCAGACTGTATGTTATGGTGGGAACCTATGCGGGGGTTCTGGTGGTGTCCGTAATCTGTACCTACCTGCAGGCCATGATTCTGCAGAAAACAGGCCAGAAAATTCTGTCGAAAATCCGTATGGATGTGTTTACCCATATAGAGAAGCTGAGCCATGAGCAGCTGAATAATATTCCTGTGGGAAAGCTGGTGACCAGGGTGTCCAATGACCCCAATGCCATCTCCTTTATGTTCACCAATATTCTGGTGACGCTTGCGAAGAATTCCATGGTAATCGTAGGGGTGCTGGGCGCCATGCTGATGCTGAACTATGCGCTGACCCTGATGGTTTTGTGCTTTGTGCCCTTTGTGGTATTGTTTACCGTGATTTTCCGGAAGTTTTCCCGCCGGGTGCACCGCCAGGTGAACAACGCCACCACAGATATCAATACCTATCTGTCCGAGAATCTGTCCGGTATGAAAATTACACAGATTTTCAACCGGGAGGAGCAGAAAATGGACGATTTCCTGAGCCGAAGCCGCAGTCTCCAGAAGGCTAAAATGAACAGGATGTTTGTCTTCGGTATCTTTCAGCCCATGGTTTATATGCTTTTCATCTCCTCCAATCTGTGTCTGTTCTATTTCGGGGCTAAGGGGTATATTGATGAGATTCATTATTTTGGACAGGTCATTGACAGCAGCATTATGGTGTCCTTCTATATGTATATCTCCCGGTTTTTCAGTCCCATCCAGACTCTGGCGGAGCAGTTTGACATGCTGCAGCGTTCCTTTGCCGCCGCGGAGAAGATTTTCACCATTCTGGATATGGTGCCGGAGGTGGTGGATGAGCCGGATGCCATAGAATTAAAGGAGCTGAGGGGAGAAATTGAATTTAGGGATGTGTGGTTTAGTTACAAACCGGATGAGTGGGTGCTTAAGGGAGTGTCCTTCCATGTGGAGCCGAAGCAGACCGTGGCCCTTGTGGGTTCCACCGGCTCCGGCAAGACCACTATTTTAAGCCTGATCTGCCGTAATTATGATATCCAGAAGGGGCAGATCCTCATTGACGGCATAGACATCCGGAAGATAAAAATTGCTTCCCTGCGGAGGCATTTCGGTCAGATGCTGCAGGATGTGTTCCTGTTCGCCGGGGATATCCGCAGCAATATCCTGCTGCGCAAGGAGGATGTGACCGATGAAGAAGTGTGGGAAGCCTGCCGTTACGTCAATGCGGACGTCTTCATCAGCAGGCTGGAAAACGGTCTGGATGAAGTGGTGCGGGAGCGGGGCAATAATTTCTCCGCCGGACAGCGCCAGCTGCTTTCCTTTGCCCGTACCATTATCCACAAACCTTCGGTGATGATACTGGACGAAGCCACCGCCAATATTGATACGGAGACGGAGCTGCTGATTCAGGACAGCCTGGAGAAGATGAAAAATATCGGCACCATGCTGATTGTGGCACACCGCCTCTCCACCATCCAACATGCGGACAACATCATTCTGCTGTCACACGGACAGATTGTGGAGCAGGGAGACCATCAGCAGCTGCTGCACCAGAAGGGGCGGTATTACGACCTTTATACCCTGCAGTATAACAGGCAGCAGCTTCAAAATTCCTGAGGGCGGGGAGCTTCGTGAAAATTCTATTGTTATGAATCATCATGATGCCTCCTGTGTGGGGGCGGGAGCTGAAACCTGAAATGGAGGGAAATACATATGATGGCTGGATATTTTGCGGATTGGACGCTCCGGAATATGCTCATTCGAGTCGTTGTTGCAACCATTCTGGGCGGTGTCATCGGGCTGGACAGAGGGATGAAGCACCGCGGGGCGGGCACGAAGACCATCACGGTGGTCTGTCTGGGGGCCACGCTGGTCATGCTGACGGAGCAGTATATTCAGATCAACTTTCCGGGACTTGCCAATATGAACCGGATGGCGGCCCAGGTTATCAGTGGTGTGGGCTTTATCGGTGTGGGAACCATTATCATATCCAGACATCGGGTCAGAGGCCTGACCACGGCGGCCACGCTCTGGGCCAGCGCCTGTGTGGGACTGGCCGTGGGGATCGGCTTTGTGGAGGGCGGTGTGCTGATTACGGCAATGATGCTGGTCTCCCTGCATGTCCTGCCCTATGTGGAGCGATTCGCTACCAGGCATTCGCACTACTGCAATGTGTTCATTGATCTGGAGGAGAACAGGGATTTGCACATTGTGATAAAGACATTGAAAGAAGCGGGCGTGGTCATTGACTCGCTGGATAGCAGTGAATCCAGGACGGAGGGCGTGGGAGTCTCCGTGCATATGGTGCTGTATCTGAAGAAAGCGGCGACCAGGACCCAGGTGTATGATATTCTGACGAAGCTGGACAAGGTTTTATCGGTGGACTTTCTGTAAAACGGGGGTGTCGCGTTAAGCGACAGCCCCCGTTTTATTCTTTGATTTTGTCAAGCTCTGAAAGATTAACGCCTGCTATATTTAGTAAAGCCTTTAAGGATATATATTCCTCTTTTAATTCTGCGTATGTCTCTGTAGCATTTTCTTTTTTGGCAATTGCCATGTATCTTTGTATCTTTTTAAAGTCATCAATAGCAGCTTTTGCAATTTCAAGTCCGTTTGGCATTGAATCACCTCCCACTTATATCAACCTGTCTTTTGTTGTGAACTCAGTATAACATAACCGAGTAGCAAAGTCTATCAATTTGATATGATTTCCCTACCATTCCATATCAAATAATTCATCGAAATCAATCCTGACATGAGGGAAATGGACAATTTCCAGTTCATCTTTATTTTCTTTGGTTATTGTCTTGAAAAGATAATACTGCGGTTCCCCGTTTTCGTCATAATCCAGATTATAAATTTCAACTTTCTTTTTTTGCCAGTCTACAATCCAGTATTCGTTAATCTCTTCTTTGCGATAGATTTCTTTCTTTTCTGTTCTGTCATATTTTTCTGTAGAATCAGACAAAACCTCCATCACAAATTGTGGTGCATTCACAAAAGTATTTCCACGCCTTGACCTGACCTGACAATTGATGGAAGCGTCCGGAATGACCGTTTTCTTTTCATTTCCAAACCACCACGTATACTGTACATTGTCGGGAAATACTCTGCACATGCTGTTTTTCAGCTGATTGCTTACAATGCCTGTGAAGTTTGTGATTACCATGGAGTGCTCAATATAAGCGCCGGCCATATCGGTGATCTGAATATTATTCATGCGGACATCCTCCTTTTCTCAAGGAAATGTTAAAAACATTTTTTTAACATTTCCTTAGTAAGCATAGTATACCAGATATTCTATGAAAGTGCCATACTTTCATAAAGTTGTTCCTGGAGATCCTGCTTCTGGCGTCACGGCTTTTTATGCAGAAAAAGAATAAAAACGCCTGCTGTGTTGTATAAGCAGATGTTCAATATTTCTGACAAGCGGGACAATACACGCTGCTCCGGCCGCCGATAACGGTACGACACAATGTATTTCCGCAATTCGGGCAAGGCTCGCCGGCGTGACCATACACTTGCAGAAATGGAGTATTGCGGTAGTCCTGACCTTTTGTTGTCAAATAATCCTCTTGAGAGATACTGTTTTTATCAATGAAGTAGCGCAGGCAATGGGCAATCTCAAAGGCAAGGCGTTCCCATTCGCCAATGCGCAGACCGCTTGCAGGAGCAGAGGGATTTATCCTTGCACGATACAGGATTTCATCGGAATAGATATTGCCTATTCCGGCAATCACGCTTTGGTCGAGCAGACACTCTTTGATTGCTTTTTTCCGTTTCTCTAATCGGGATTGCAGATATTCGGCGTTGCACCCGGCAGACAATGGCTCTAATCCCAGCTTTTCAATACCGCTGTATGTATCTGTTTCATCATTCCGTATCAGACAGAACCGCCCGAAACGACGAATATCAGAAAAGCGCAGTTCCATTCCATTGCTTAATTGCATAACGATATGTGTATGCTTTTCCAGTTGATAATCGGATGGGGTAACAAGTAAACACCCCGTCATTCGCAAGTGCAGTATTATCTTGTTTTTATTGCCCAAATTGATAATCAGAAATTTCCCTCTGCGTGCCATAGAACCGATTACCTGTCCTGTCACATCTTCACAAAATTTTTCTGCTGTGGGATGTGCAATGACTTCCGGGCGGCTGACAAGCACATTTTCAATCGTAAGCCCCTGTATCTGCGGCTCAACTACACTTTTGATTGTTTCTATTTCAGGTAATTCAGGCATGATGCTCACTTCTACGCTCCGCTCCGGTGGTTGCAAAACATGCGTCTCCCGGACGTATTGCGCCCTTTCGTGCTGACTTTTTGATTTCGCTGTGATAAAAATAATTGACAATCACGGGCGGCGCAGAAAAAGGTCTGTTTATACTATCGTCATTTGTCACATAATCAAGTCCGATTTCGGCAGCATACTCCCGTAACTCTGCGTCAAGATTTTCCCAATAGCTGCGTTCACCCCGGTTATAAATCTCCTGGTAGAGGGGCAGCAGGTTTGGGTATTTCCCGGCAATGTAGTCCATGATAACCGCTTTATAATTACCGCGAAGATTGAGATTTTCCAGCCAGATCAAATTACAGTATCCTTTTACCTGCTCAATAATCGCTTTTATATCAGTAATCGCCGGGAATATAGGCGAGATAAAGCAGGTGGTACGGACACCGGCTTTGTGAAATGTTTTCATGGCAGCAAGACGACGTTCAATAGACACCGCCTTATCCATATCATTTTTGAAAGCTTCATCAAGTGTATTAATTGACCATGATACACGAGCGTCGGGAAAAGTCTTTATCAAGTCTAAATCACGCAAAATCAAGTCGGATTTTGTTGCGATAGAGAGCTTTGCTCCGCTGCCTTGCAGCTCGGTCAGCAGAGTTCTTGTGCGTCCATAGACTTTCTCCTGCGGATTATACGGGTCTGTGACAGAGCCGATAAACAATTCCCTGCCCTCATACTTTTTCGGGTTTTTCATTTTATCCCAATGCTTCACGTCAAGAAACTCGCCCCAGGGTTCGGGATGGTTTGTAAAGCGTTTCATAAAAGAAGCATAGCAATATTTGCAGGCGTGAGTACAACCCACATAGGGGTTGACTGCATACTCACAAACGGGCAGATTTGATTTTGACAGTATGCTTTTTGTCGTAATTTCTTTTATAATCATTTCCATCTCCCAAAGCGGATTTGTTTCTCTATATCAGGATTATATTGCTCTAATTGCACTTCTTCGGGATTTGCATAGCCAATACCGATAAATACAGGTATCATATAGGTCGGCGGCACTTTCAGTTTTTTCTTGACAATATCGTGTTCTTTATTCAGAGGTATGCGCATGGAGCAGGATAAGCCTTCTGCCGTTGCCGCTAAAAAGATATTTTCTATCACACACCAGATAGTAGCGAAAGGATTTAGTCTGGAAACATACTCGCCGTTCAATTCTTTTGATTTAAATAAAGGAATAATTACATACGGTGCTTCTTTCAGCATGGTATATTGTTTGGGCATAGCATAACCGTACATTTTCTGCCCCAATGTAATCGGGTAAGGTCTGGGCATATTCAGATACCTGTCGGCATCGAATTTATCCGCAATCGCTTTGGCTTCGGAAAAAGTATATTCTTTTTCTTCATCGGTTCTCATAACGATATACTGCCAATTACGGTTATGATCCCAGGTGGGAGCCTTGTTTCCTGCTTCCAGAATTCTTTTAATGACCTGAAAATCGACTTCCTTTTCTAAAAATTCCCTTGTCGTTTTCCTTTTGTCAATTGCTTCGTAAAGTTCCATGTTCAATTCTCCTCCTGATTGATAAGCTCAGTCAGATTTTTGGTAAATGTCCGTGAGAGGGCAATTAACTGTTTCTGCTCCTCCTGTGTAAACATAGACATTGCCGTATCTTCTGCCCATGTGATGTGGCGGACAACTTCTTCACAGTAAGCCTTGCCCGATTCGGTTATCCGCACTAATTTCTCACGTTTATTTTCTTTTCGTTCCTCAACCGTTACATATGATTCGTTTAAAAGATTTCGTATAATCAGATTCACGGTCTGTTTAGACTGAAAGGTACGCTGACAAATCTCTGTCTGTGTTACGCCGCCTTTGCCATAGAAATCGTCATAATATAGGACATTGACTACTAACAGTGTTTTCATCAGCATTCCGTGGCGTTTCGCATACTCATCATACAATGCAAGTTGCTCATCCCGAAATTTGCAATACAGATATGCGTTTTTCCTGGTTTCCTTTGTTATATCAGTCACCCCCCCTTATAAAGTCAATTCCAGTACGGTCAATTTATTGACTATTGTCAGTATAGCAAATCTTATACTGTTTGTCAAGAACGTAAGTTGATTTAGCGTAACGGTTCAGTGCCCTGTCTGAAATGCTACATTCTATCAGAGGGCAGTTTTGGTTTCCTTAAAAATTGGATGGATAAATGAGGAAACACATGGTATAATCCCGTCTTTGACACTTTGAAAAAAATAAAACTGCTACACCCCTTGATTTATAAGCGTTGTAGCAGTTTGAGTCCAAGTTTTAATATATAGTA
>JAAWLQ010000032.1 GCA_022797995.1 Lachnospiraceae bacterium | reverse complement strand
AAAGAACAGGAAACGGGAGCAGGAGGATTGGACGATGGAAAAACTGGCGGTTTTCGGTGGGTGTCCGGTGCGGGAGAAACCGATATTTTACGGAAGACAGTGTATTGAGCAGGATGATATAGACGCCGTGGTGGAGACGCTGAAAAGTGATCTGATTACCTGCGGACCCAGAGTGGAGGCGCTGGAAAAGAAGCTGTGTGAGGTCACAGGGGCAAAATATGCCGTTGTGGTAGCCAATGGAACGGCGGCGCTTCATCTGGCGGCGATGGCGGCCGGATTTGGGGAGGGAGATGAAGTGATTGTCAGTGCCATCACTTTTGCAGCCTCTGCCAACTGTGTGCTCTATTGCGGAGCAAAGCCTGTATTTGCCGATATCAGGCCGGATACCTACAATATTGATCCGGAATCGGTGAGAAAGCTGATAACGCCCCGGACGAAAGGAATTGTGGCTGTGGATTTTACCGGTCAGTCGGTGGAACACGACGCGCTTCAGGATATCTGCAGGGAGCATAATCTGGTTCTGATCGAGGATGCGGCTCATGCCATCGGTACAAAATACAGGGGAAAACCCATCGGAAGCATTGCGGATATGACCTGTTTCAGCTTCCATCCGGTGAAGACAGTTACCGGCGGAGAAGGCGGTGCAATTACCACCAATGACGAAGCGCTCTACCGGCGGCTGATGAGAGTCCGTACCCATGGAATTACGCGGAATCAGGAGGAAATGGTTCATCCCACCGATGCGAAATGGTATAATGAGCAGGTGGAGCTGGGGTATAACTACCGCATGACAGATTTCCAGGCGGCCTTGCTTCTGAGCCAGCTGCATAAACTGCCTAAATTTTCCGCCAGACGGAAAGCCATTGTGGAAAAGTATAATAAGGTGTTCTCACAGATGCCGGAGCTCATGGTACAGAGGGAAATCCCGGAATCTGACACTACCAGGCATCTCTATATTCTGCGTCTGAATCCTGAAAAGCTCAGCTGCGGCAGGAGAGAATTTTTCGATGCGCTGTATGCGGAGAATATCTGTCCGCAGGTACATTATCTCCCTGTTTACTGGCATTCTTATTATGAGAAGCTGGGGTATGAGAAGGGATTGTGCCCCAACGCGGAGAAATACTATGAGGAAGTCATGAGTATTCCGCTTTATTACGGGCTGACAGATGAGGATGTGGAAGACGCTGTCATGGCGGTGAAAAAGGTGATTCAATTTTACCGAAGGTAAAATTTGTTGCTGAAGGAAAAATTTCAAGATACAGTGTCGGCAGGCGAAATGCTGTATTGGAGAAGAAAGCAGCGAAGGGAAAGGCTGTATGAATCGTAGGGAGACAATGCGGAATAAGGACAGAATCATTGATGCGGCAGTGTTCATTGTAGTGCTGATATTGTTTTCTGCGCTGACACTGACGCTGTTTGTCAGGCAGGTATACGGAGACCCGGGATATTATCACTCGGATATGAAGGCCTATATTCTGGAAATGCAGGGTCTGGACAGCGGCTACAGCTTTCCCTATCCGGTATTTTTCAAATTGGCGGCATTGATTCACCTTGTTACATCGCCGGAGATGGCTGTGGCCATTGCGACCATGCTGCTGAACAGCCTGAGCCTGGTGATTACGAAACTTGCTTTTAACCATCTGGTGTCCTGCGATTATGGGATCGGAAGAAAAAGGGATTCCGGGAGCACAGGAACGGATGGCGGCAGAGAGGCTGGAGATCTGATGTGGCCGGTGGGGATAGTGGTGAGTCTGCTTTCTGTCTCTCTCTTTTTTATTTCCATGCTGTATCCGCCTGATGGTATTTATCTGCCGGGAATTAAATTCAAATACTTGGGAGTCTTTTCGCCCAATCCTCTTCACAATGCCACTTACATGGCGGCAAGGCCTTTTGCGATCCTGGCCTTTTTGTGGTATGGGAAATTGCTGTCAGTGTATGAGGGTGGAGTGGTATTCCGGGGAGGAAAACGGGGAGAACCACTTTGCAGAATAGAGGGGAAAAGGCGGGGAGCACTTACGGATTATGCGCTTTTTTCCGGGTTTCTGTTGATCGCAACCATGACGAAACCCAGTTTTACTCTGGTGCTGGTAAGCACGGCCGGGCTCATAATGCTTTATCGACTGTTCCGGGCAGGATTCCGCAATTTTATTCCCACAGTGCAACTTGGGCTGTGCTTTATTCCTACTTTTATAGATTTGCTGTATCAGTACAGAGGGGTATTTATGCCGGCGAACGGTGAGGAAGGAGGGGTAGGTTTCTGCTTTGGAGAGGTATGGACACATTATTGTGACAACATTCCGCTGGCGGTCTGCCTGGCAATAGGATTTCCACTGCTGGTATTTGTGCTGAATTTCAGGGAATGCAGAAAGAACAGCCTGTTCCGCTTTTCCTGGCAGCTGTATCTGGTCGGATTTGCGGAGAACTTTCTGCTTTATGAAAAAGGGTTCCGCAAAATAGATTTTAACTTCTCATGGGGATACATGTATGGCATCTTTTTCTGCCATTTTAGTGCGTTGCTGCTGTTGCTGCGGAAAACGGTGGGCTGCAGGACCGGAAATCCGGCAAAAAAGGACAGGATCCTGCTTATTTTGCAGTGGCTGGCGTATCTGTGGCATCTGGCCTGTGGGCTTTACTACTTTTACGGAATTTTCCGTGGAGGACATTATTACTGATGGTGCCGCCCAGAAGAGACAGACCCTTAGCACAGCAGGGAAGCATAGCCAGTCCATAAAGGAAAATATACCGGGCGTTGGCTTCCCAAAGCATATGGAACAGAAAGCCTCCCAGTACCCCGATAAGACTCAGATAGGACGGAAGCTGTTCGCTGCGGGAGTAGTCCGAAAATATCGACTGTTTTCTGTCCTGTCGAAATGATGTCAGGCAGAACCAGAAGACTCCCAGATACAAAATATTCTGATAAAGATTACAATAGAAAATCACATATTTGCTGCCACTGCCATCGTAAAGGGAGGCAATGAAAGCCTTTCTTCCGCCGAAAGTGGCAAGTGTGGCCTGACGGCAGGCGTAAGTGCCGTCCGCCCATTGAGATAAATACTTGTTCATATAAAATCTGACAGCATAGGCGGGATTTGCCCCAAAATAAGCCAGACGCTCCCGAATGGCGTCCCGGCTGACCGCTACGGCGACTTCTGTATTCATATCTGCATTCTGATAGGTATTAAAGTTAAATCCATTGTACCAGCCGTCTGCCCGGGAGGACTCCTGCATTCCCATGGCGAAATAGGACATGGCGGGAACACCGGAACTGATGGTGCTGCCTGAACGATACTCATAGAACTTCTGCATACAGGGCAGAATGGCCAGGGAACAGGCCATACAAAGCGCCGCCAGCAGAACGAAAGTCGGACGCCTGTGCAAAAGTCCCCAGAGTATCAGGACAATCACTGCCGCGATAATAAAGATGAGAGAGTTTTTGCGGAACATGACGCTTATTGTAAGGAAAAACAGGCTTCCGGCTGCGGTTAGTATGCCGGGGAGCGTAAAGCGGGGCCCGGAGGAAGCAGTGTCGTGGGCCTGGTGTGAAGAGGCACCATGCTCTGTCAGAAGTCTGGTGAGCAGGTAGAAACCGATGGATATGGCAGCAAAGGACGGAATCTCTCCATATACGAAGGACGTATACATGAGCAGAGGAAAGTTGAGGCCTGCCAGAACCAGATACAGGCAAGCTGCCAGCTGATCCTTCCATAGAAGATGGACTGTTTTTTCCTGAAACAGGATAATGACACATCCCAGCAGAAGGTAAACTCCCTTGATAAAATGATAGGCCGGCATGCCGGAGGGCAGCAGGTTCCATATCCGTATCAGGAATTCGAACGCGGCGGTCAGTCCAATCTGCTGCGGGTAATAGGACAGATAAGATTGGGTGGGATGGATGACGGAGGTATCTCCCACTGCCAGCTGTTCGGCCATCCCATATACGGAATAGCCGTCTCCGGCAGGAACAGATTTTCCGAACAAAATCAGGATAACCCCAATGAATATGCACCAGCACAGAACAAAAAGCCGGAGAATTTTAAGAACCGGCAGCGACGAAGCAGACTTCCTGACAACCAGAGCGGCTGTGATATAAATGATTGCACAGAGAGCGGCAGTTGCAGGCAGTGTCACAAACAGATTGTCCCATTGAAACAACACGAGCTGTGTGTCCATATCCGTGGCATAGCAGGTAAAAAGCAGACCGGAAACGGAGAGGATACCGGTGAGCAGCAGTAGAAGAATTTTGGCAGTGCGCAGGGAAAAAGTATATATGGTTCGATTTATCATAGTAAAGGATTCCTTTTTGGTATATTTGTGCTTTTCAGCTAATTTTTCGGGACAGCCACACACCAGTCGTAAAACCGGGTCAGAATAAAATCTTTTTCAAAAAGCGGCATCTCCGTAAAGTACAGGATATAAATATTATTCTGTGTCAAAGCCTCATAGTTGATTCTGGTATTGATGTGTAAATCTCCGGATTTAAAACTGGCCGGCGCCGGCGGCACATCATAGACAACGGAGGACAGATATTCTGACGGCAGGGTTTCTGTATAAAGAAGCAGGCGAGGCCATTGTGCGGCTTTTTCCACACTGATTACAGACAGCCCCTTTTCGGTACATTGTTCCCGGGCAAAATCCACACATTCTTCCAGGCCTTCGGCAAAATAGGCGCTTGCGATTTCCCTGTATCGAGTGTAATAATCTCTCTGAAAGAAGAACAGGCATATCAGATAAACCGCCACAATCAGGGGGGGTACCAATCTGCCTATAGTTTCCCGTTTTTGATACAGATAGTTCGTCACGAACCATATTCCATAAGCCTGGCTGAGAACCAGGGGAATGTAGAGAGCATTGATCTGGTGCGGACTTGCTGTTACCAGGATACAGGAAAGCGCGCCGCCGGCAAGCTGGGTAAAAAGAAAGTATATACTGGAAAAAGCTTTTTTCCGAAATTCTGAAAGTAAACGGACCGTCAGCGCAATTGTACCGATGACCATAAAGATGCGGCCGATATCATAAAATAAGCCCCAGGGAAGCAGAATGTCATAGGGTGCTCCCTGATTCTGATGCCAGAGTATGGATAGCGCATTGCGAAAGTTTGCCCACATTTGCGGTAAACTCAAAGCGATTTCCGACCCTCTGTAGCCACTCATTCGGGGAATCGTGATAAAGGGAAGGCTGATTTCCGGAATTATGTCAGCATTTACCAGTACAAATAGAATTAACGGCAGTGCGAGCAGGAATAAAAGCAGGGAGGACAGCAGACTCCAGCTGTTTATTTTCAGCTTTTTAAAATAAAGGCAGTATATAATCTGTATAAACAGGATAAAAGGCACCACAGGCCAGATCAGAGCATAGGAATACAGGCTCAGGCCATAAAAAAGTGCGGACAATAAAAGAAATCTGTTGTTCTCCAGGCCCCGGATGAAGAAATACAGGCCGAACATCAGAAACCCGGGAGCGAGATTGACATCCAGACCCCACCGTGACATCATAATATGCCACGGACAGATCGCAAGAAGAAAGAGACTCCACAAAGCCAGCTTTCTGTGAAACAGACGTTTCATCAGAAGATATACTGTCCAGAGGGTGAAAACGGAGACAATTACCTGCGGAAGACGGCTCATAAAAGCGGGAGCAACATGTCCGCCGGTAAGAATGTAGACAGGGGTCAGAAGCCATCCGTACAGAGGACTGTGACCATCCCCCCAGTCAGCCATGTATACAGGGTAACGATGTCCCGCAGAGTCAATTCCTTCATTAAATACTGCGAATGCATTCCATGCCACAATGGCCTCATCCTGATGTATCCCCCCGGGAACGCTTTCCAGAAAAACAAGACGAAGAAGCATGCCTGCAAGCAAGATAAAAAAGGGCAGGAATCGAATTGAGGACGAAATAATTTTCTGAAATTTTACCGGCATCTGAATTTCTCCCTGATTACATAATAATTTAAATCTGTTATAACACATTCTCTCCCTAAAATCCAGACAGATTTGACATGAAATGAAAAAGAACGAAATTGTCACTTTTTTGAGATATTTTCATAAAAAAGTGGCTGATGCATGATGAAAGTGGTATAATCTACTATATTTCTATTGTCAGGACCACATATCCGAAGGGACGGATAAGACAGGAGTGAACAAATGGATAAAATTGCAGTATTGATTCCCTGTTACAATGAAGAACAGACAATTGGCAAGGTGGTGCGGGATGTGAGGGAAGCGCTGCCGGAGGCGGTGATTTATGTATATGATAATAATTCCACCGACAGGACAGTGGAGCTGGCGGAAGCAGCCGGCGCATGTATCCGATATGAGTACAGACAGGGGAAGGGCAGCGTTATTCGCAGAATGTTCCGTGAGATTGAGGCGGAATGTTATCTGATGATAGACGGCGATGATACTTATCCGCTGAATTGTGCCAGAGAGATGACGAACAGAGTATTAAATCATAATACGGATATGGTGGTGGGGGACAGACTTTCTTCCACCTATTTTACAGAGAATAAGAGGCCCTTTCACAATTTTGGCAACAGTCTGATGCGTTTTGGAATAAACAGATTGTTCCATGCGGACATTAAGGACATTATGACGGGGTACCGTGCGTTCAGCTATGAATTTGTGAAAACGTTTCCTGTGTTCTCCAAAGGATTTGAGATAGAGACTGAGATGACCATTCACGCGGTGAATTATAATATGCAGGTGGAGAATGTGGTGGTGGAGTATCGCGACAGACCGGAAGGCAGTGTGTCCAAATTGAACACCTACAGCGATGGGATGAGAGTGATATGCAAGATGTTACAATTGTACAGAAATTATCGGCCGTTGCACTTTTTTGGCATGATTTGTCTGGCGCTGACAGTTCTGGCATTTGTATTTATGATTCCTATTTTGAACGAATATTTTCGAATTGGCCTGGTGCCCAGGTTTCCCACGCTGATCGTATGTGGATTTATGATTCTGGCTGGAATTCAGTCTTTTTTTGCCGGCATGATTCTGGAGGTTATGGCGGCAAAGGACAGACGTGACTTTGAATACAGACTTACGAGAATCAGTACTGAAAAGAACGCAAAAATGCAGTGAGAAAGCAGTAAATAAGAAAGCCGGAGGGATATAAGTTCAATGAAGCAGAGAGAACATGCGGACCTGATTTCAAAGCCAGTTTCTTATGCGTCTGCAGGAATTGTCGGATTCCTTTTTCTGTTTTGCTGTATTACAGGCAGAGATCTGGCGCTGGAGGGGAACATTTTATGGACAGGTATGTATACCCTTCGGACCCTTGGTTTGAGTATTGTATTGG
Organism: Lachnospiraceae bacterium; assembly: GCA_022797995.1. GTDB lineage: Bacteria > Bacillota > Clostridia > Lachnospirales > Lachnospiraceae > Acetatifactor. The sequence continues at coordinate 10,312 of JAAWLQ010000032.1, read as the reverse complement.
GAGGAGCATCAGGAGGCGGAATCTGTTTTCTGCTTCGTAAAGCGGCGTCGGCAGGCGTGGAGAATGAGACCGGCAGCAGGCAGCAGGAAGGAAGAGGGCGTAATCCGGAGTGGCTGGCATGGCTGGGAGAGAGGTGCTCGGGAATCAGGGCCGGCAGAGTATTCATGGTGTCATTGTGTCTGACATTTTTGGCGTGGATCCCCGCTTTCCTGGCTTACTATCCGGCTATCTGCGCTTATGATATGCCTGTTCAGCTGGAGCAGATTGCCGGAGATTTCTACATTGACCATCATCCTATTGTGCATACGCTTTTGATAAAGTGGGCCATGATGGCAGGAGAATTGTTTCCCGGGGATAAGGCTGCCAATGGTGGAATTGCCGTTTATTCGTTGATGCAGATGCTTTTGCTTGCGTCGGCTTTTTCATTCGGAACGGCTTTGCTGTGGCGTCGGAAGATAAGGCGTATCTGGATGCTTGTGGTTCAGATGCTTTGTATGTTCTATCCCTTTCACTGGTATATGAGTATCAGCGTGACAAAAGACACGATATTCAGCGCCTTTTTTGTGGTTCAGATACTTGCTTTGAGGGAGATTGCAGAGGGGGCGAAGAAAAAGTCCTTATGGCTTCTTTATTTTCTGGCGACAACAGGAGTAATCTTGTTTCGTACTAATGGCAGGTATGCACTTCTGATATTGCTGGTGCTGTTGGTTCCCGCTTTTTGCTTCGGGAAGAAAAGGAGATGCTTTTGGGGAAAGGTGTTTGCGGTATCACTGGGGGCTTTTTTGGTGGGAAATGTATTGCTGACGGTAATTTTCCGTGTGACGGATGCGGAACAGGGAGACAGAAGAGAAATGCTGAGTACTCCGATTCAGCAATTGGCCAGGACTATGGTATACCATGGCGGTGTCGGTGTGCTGCCGGAGGATGACAATACCATGGAGGAGGCAGATAAAAAGCTGATTGATGATTTCACATTAAATGAGGCTTATCGGAGTTACAGGCCCGACTTTGCGGACCCGGTGAAACGCAATACCAATACCTCTGTGGTCAGATACAGGACGGGAGAGTTTATTCGCACGTATCTGCACCTCTTTACACAATATCCGGGAGATTTTCTAAATGCGGTGCTGGCGGTGGACGCAGGATATCTGTATCCCAATGATATAAGTCATGCCTGGGTGAATGCTCAGGAGGGTCAGGCGGCCGGAGGAGGATATGCGCAGACACGCTGGGACGCAGCCATAGAGAATGCAGGCATTTATAAAGACAGTAAATGGCCGGGACTTCACGAGATTATGGAAAAGTGGGCCAATGACAACGCATATCTGAAGATGCCGATACTGAAATATCTGTTTGTTCCCGGGACATGGGTTTGGCTGTATCTGGGGCTGGCATTTTGGTGGCAGCTGCGAAGGAAATTTGGGCAATGCATCTGTCTGGCGCCGGTGCTGGGATATTTTCTGACTTTACTCCTGGGGCCTACGGTGCAATTGCGGTATATTTATCCGATTATGATTGTGTTCCCCTTTTTACTGTTCCCGGGCAACACTCATATGGCGGAAGTTAAAACGAAAGAGAACAGGAGTATGGAAGATGAAGCAATACATTGACCGGGAAGCAGGTATCTGCCTGCGCCTTATGACAGAAGCGGATACGGATCTGATTATAGCCTGGCGGAATACCGATTCGGTGCGGAAGAACTTTATCTATCAGGAGCTTTTCACCAGGGAGGGGCATGAAGCCTGGATTCAGACTATGATACGTACCGGCAGGGCCATACAAATGATCATCTGTGAACTTGCCACTGAGAAACCTTTGGGCAGCGTGTATATCCGCGATATTGACAGACAGCACAACAAGGCGGAATATGGTATATTTATCGGGGAAGCTCAGGCCAGAGGGCGGGGGCTTGGCACTGCGGCCGCAAAGCTGATGCTTCGCTATTGCTTTGAGGAGGAAGGTCTGCATCGAATCTATCTCCGCGCACTTTCAGATAACCTGCAGGCCATCCGCAGTTATGAAAAAGCGGGTTTTGTCAGAGAAGGCTGCCTGAAGGATGATGTGTGCATAGACGGAAAATACCGCGATATTATATGGATGGCGGCTGTAATAAGAGGCATATAAAATGGAAAATATGAAAAAAATCAGCTTTGTGATTCCCTGTTATCGGTCGGAGCAGACGCTTGGACAGGTGGTGACAGAAATCAGAGAAAAAATGAATACGATGGAACAGTATCAGTATGATATTTTCCTGGTAAACGATTGCTCCCCTGATAATACGATGGAAGTTATTCGGAAATTGTGCGAAGAAGATAAGAAGGTTAAGGGAATCGATTTTGCCAGGAATTTCGGCCAGCACTCCGCACTGATGGCAGGCCTGCGATATTCGGACGGCGATTATGTGGTCTGTCTGGACGATGACGGACAGACACCGGCGAATGAGGTAGACAGGCTGCTGCAGAAGCTGGAGGAAGGCTACGATGCTGTCTATGCCAGATATGAGCACAAGCAGCATTCGGGGTTCCGAAATTTTGGCAGTAAGGTAAATGAGCGTATGACCCGCACCATGCTCGGGAAGCCGGCGGACCTGTATATTTCCAGTTATTTTGCAGTGAAGAGATTTGTGGTGGAAGATATGATTCGCTATGAAAACTCTTATCCCTATGTAATCGGCCTGGTGTTGCGGGCCACGGGGAATATCGCCAATGTGCCGGTGAACCACAGAGAGCGCAGCATCGGAACCTCCGGCTATACGCTGAAAAAATTATTTTCCCTGTGGTTCAACGGATTTACGGCTTTTTCTGTGAAACCGTTGAGAATTGCCACCGCGTTGGGGGGAATAAGTGCGATTGCAGGTTTTCTGTATGGAATATACACAATTATAAAACGTTTCCTGAACCCCAATGTGCCGATGGGTTTCAGCTCCACCATGGCGGCCATTGTATTTTTCGGCGGCATGATGATGTTGATGCTGGGGCTGATCGGAGAGTATATCGGGCGTATTTACATCAGCCTGAACAACTCTCCCCAATACGTGATCCGGGAGAAAATGAATTTGGATTAGGGTGAATCCGGGAGAGAAAAGATGGAAAAAATAATTGTGTGGTGGAAAGAGAATAACAGAGGAATTACGCTTGTGAAAGCCCTGCTTCTGGCGTCTCTTCCTGTGCTTTGCTGTCTGGTGTACTGTGCCGCACAGGGATATGCCATAGGTCAGGTTTACCTGCCCGTTTCCGAATGGAATGACGAGCTGTTTTATTACAAGCAGGTGGAAGGAATGATTCATTACGGGTATCCACAGGGGTATTTTGGCTTTAATGAAAGCCATGCGCTGAAGCTTTCTTTTGCGGCCTGGAGCCCTGTGCTGGTGTTCCCGTGGATTATCTGGGGGCTGATTTTCGGGTGGAATCTGATGTCTCCGGTCTATTGCAATATTTTCCTGATGGCGCTTTGCTGCTTTCTCTTTGTATGCCTGGTGCGGCCCACATGGAAGCAGCTGGGCATTCTGACGCTTCTGTTTTGTCTGTATACCCCCTTTGTGCGTTACATGCTTTCCGTAATGCCGGAGGTAATCTGCTTCAGTATGCTGATTATTTTCTATTCGCTGTCCGTTAATTATCTGAGGCGGGAGAGGGCGTATAAGCTGGTTTTGCTGTTTCTGCTGTCAGTTGTGATGACGTTAATGCGGCCGTATCTTGTTTTATTTCTGCTGCTTCCGGCATTTCTGTGGATTCGTAAAAGCAGATGGAAAGGCGTGGCGGGGTCATTCGCGGTGCTGGCGGTGGCAGCGGGCATGTATGCCTGGCTTAAACACTATCTGGGGGCCGAATATTTTGCGCCGCTTTTTTTCACCGATTGGGTTTCGGCCTTTTTTGAACAGGGATTATTTGGCGGAATTCGTTTTACACTGGGAAAATTGTATTATATGGGATTGGAATTTCTGCATCATATACGTCTGGGCTTTTCCGCGGGATGGGCGTCGGGGGCATTTTTTGTCGGCTATCTGGTGTGCATGCTGGTACTGACGGCGCAGAGTCTCAGAGACGGGCTCAGGATCAGGAGATGGCGGAAGGCAATTTTGACGCGGCAGAAGGAAGGGCAGAATGAAGGAGAGACGATAGCGGAAAAGGAAGAGAAGGAAGTGAAAGCCCGATTTATAATTGAGGTTCATCTGGCGCTCAGCTTTTTAGCCATGCTGTTTGCCCTGCTGCTCATGTATAAGCTGACGGAAGGAAGTAAGCATCTGCTGACCTTTATGGCGGTGGCAATATTTATAATCGCGTTGATGGAGACGAAATTTTATAAGAAGGCGGCGGTATTGGGAGTTACTTTTGCCTATTTCTTTTTTTACGTGGCAGGGGATCCTTACGATTATCAGGTGCCGTTTGTGCGGGAGGAACGTCTGGCCTCTCTGGAGGAATGGGAGGATATCTTTTCCGAACGTCTGGTTCTGAACAGGGAAGATGTGCCCAATTATGACAATGTGGTAATCTGGGTGTTCAATGATACTGTGGAAGGAACGAAGGTAAATACACAGTGGCAGCTGCTGTATGCGCTGCCGGAAGGCTTTGGCATCAGCTGCTGTATGCCGGATTATGTGCTGGAGCATTTCGATACGCTTCAGAGCAGATACCTCTGTGTGGTGCCCGGAGGAGCCGTGGAGGAGAACTGTGTCAGAGCCGGTTATGAGAAGCTTGCGGAGAGAGAAAATGCAGTGCTCTATCAAAGATACTGAGAGTATTGCATTTTCCGAAAGGCAAATCAATTTACCATTTCTCCGTGAATAAAATACATAAGTGTGGTGGCCAGGAGCAGGCGTCCCTGTTCGTTAGGATGGCAGCCGTCAGAGAGATATTGTATGAGATTTTCATCAGTGATGACATAATTATTATAGTTGTCAACAAAAAACAGATTGAATTCTTCAGATATTTCCCGAGTGGCGTCAACGTATGCGGAAAGGACATCTCCTTCAGCGCTTTTAATTTCCATACCATTATTAAAATAACCTGTATGGGTAGGGGTGATCAGAATAAAATCCGCATTGGGAAAAGCTGTCTGCAACTTGGCAATGCAGCTGCGCAGACCGCCTTTATAAGTTGCTATATCATATGGATTCTGCGGATTTTCCATCGGTGTTCCGCTGAAATAGTCGTTAAAGCCATAGTTGATAACAAAGCAGAGTCTTTTCTGATTGAGATTTTCGTCTTCTGTTCCTCCGGGAGTGAAGAGCATGCCGGAACCGGAGGGAGAAGTATTCTCTGCCAGGAAATCGTCTATAATATTGGGGAAATCCAGTGCGTCTCCGCCACGGGAGGCAGCGCTGGTTCCGCCTATAGCGAAATTGTAAACCGCGGCATCGGAAAGGCCGGCCACATAACCGGGAATGGAGAAGCTGCCGGGGAAATTGCCCAGGACGCTGTCTCCAAAGAATACCAGGCACCAGTCAGAAAGGTCAGGGTAAAAGGTTGGAGTCGTTTTTTCACGGATGATCAGCTCACGGAGAGAAGACCAATAGTAAGCTTCATTTTCCGGAGTAATCTGATATTGTGAGTCACAGAAAGAAAACAGGAAAATCTTCTGGGTAATGATTTCATTGGCATCAAAGAAGGTGTTCGAATAATTGTCCGGGTTTACTATCAACCAATATTCATAACCGGGAAAAAAGACTTTGGCATTTGAATAGGCACACAGTTCGTCTGCCAGGGTGTGATAAAGTGTGATGAGGGTATCCAGCTTATCAGCTTCCAGCTCCAGCCAGTAATCAAGATAGGGATAGGGAAGCAGTATTTCAAAAGAAATATCAGGATGGGCCTCCAGGAAGGCATACAGATGCTCTTGCAGATTGGTTTTCCAGGCGGCGGAATTCTGCCCGACGCCTGTCCAGAGAAGCTCCGGATCCAGACAGAGATAAAGATTGGTGACAGCGTTGCCGGAATTCAGGATACAGTCCAGATATGCGGAAAGCTCAGCCGTATCTAAGATGGCATGAGAAGTGACAAGTGTGTTGATTCCGCGGAAATGGATGAAATCTTCTTCCTGGAATTGACCGGGGGAATGCATGGAAAGAAGCACAGCTTCGTAATTGCTTTCGGATAAACGCACGAGATCACCGGCCATTTTGCCGTCATCTGTCTGCGGATTCATATCGGAGAAGCCGGATTTACTGTGAGAGAGATACAGGAACAGACAGGCCGCGCCGGCTGCGGTAAGCAACAGCAGGGCTGCGGCCAGAACGATAAGTTTGTGATTGTGTTTATACATAGGTTATTCTCCCTGATTTTTAATTTAGAGCTATATTTTATCATATCTGTAACGAGATGAAAAGATGGAAGGAAACGCAAGTACAAATTTGTTTCAAAAACCATGATATTTGTGTTAGAATAAGCTATATATCAATGCGTCCTGTAAGAACCTGCAATATGAGCGTCAAAGCGAACTGTTGATATCATGCAAACAGAATGGAGAAATCCGGGAAAAGGAAAGGATAGATGAAAAAAGGAAAAGTTTCGAAAAAAGGGTCAAGAATCTATGTATGCCACACCTATTATCATGCGTATATTACCTTTTTGAAGGAGCTGAAGCTTCGGGCGGAAGGGAAAGGAGCCGTTAAGGCGGACCTGGTTCTCTCGAAAATGTCCAACAATTTCGAAGAGCTGAAGAGCCGTGTGGAGAAGACGGGACTTTTTGGCCGGGTGATTGAATTTGACGAGAAAAGGGAGGATTTTTTCCCGGAGCTGGCCAGGTGGCGAAAGGGCGGCCGGGGATTCCTGGGGAATCTGTATTACCGGATTCAGTTTACCAGGCGGTATGCCCGGCTGGAAGCGCCTTATGTGCCGGTGGACTTCCGGGAATATGAAGACGTATACGTCTACTGTGATTCCGACCCTGTAGGCTATTATCTGAATCAGAACCGGATACATTATCATGCGCTGGAGGACGGTCTGAACTGTCTGAAGAATTTTGATGCGGCAAGGTATGACAACAGAGGACATTTCAGATTGAAAGTATTCCTTTCCATGTACCTGAATCTGATTTTCGTGCAGAACGGATATGGCAAGTATTGTCTGGATATGGAGGTAAACGATATGTCAGCCATTCGTTATCCCTGCCCTAGGTACATTGAGCAATCCAGGCAGGAGCTGGTGGACCGGCTTACGGAGGAGGATAAGGAGCTGATTTTGCAGGCATTTGTCCGGGACAAGGAGGAGCTGGAGCGTCAGATAGCGGAAAGTGACAAGGTGGGGGACAAGATACTGATCCTGACGGACCCACTGTGTACACTGGATATCAGAGAGAAGATTTTCCGGGATATTATTGACAGGTTTCAGAAGGAAGGAACCATTTTCTTAAAACCTCATCCCAGGGATGTGCTGGACTATCGGAAGCTTTTTCCGGAGTATCCGCAGTTTGACGCCACCATTCCCATGGAGATGCTGAATTTCTTCCCGGGGCTTCGGTTTAAAAAGGTGGTCGCGGTGCTGACGGAGATTAAGGCCATTCAGTTTGCGGATGAGGTGGTACGGCTGGGAGAGGATTTCATGGATGCCTATGAGGATCCCTTAATTCACAGGCAGAACGAGCAGATTTGAGCTGTGGCTGCGAATCGGTACAGCCGGAGAATATAAATGCAGCCGAGCAGGAGAGAAAAGCAGAAAGGATTGCCTGGCAGAAGTGCCTGCCTGGAAGAAGCGGCTGAGTGGAAGAGACAGGAAGAAGGAGACAGGAGGATATCAGGTGCTGGAAATATTGAGAAAGCTCCGTTTGTTATTGGACGGGAAGCAGAAGCGGGCCATGGGCGGCCTGGTGGTAATGATGATTATCGGCGCTTTTCTGCAGACCGCCGGTGTAGGACTGCTGGTACAGGTAGTCAGTGTGGTTGTCGACCCTCAGGCCGTGGAGAAAAATGCTCTGGTGAGGGCTTTTTATGAATTCCTGGGATGCAGAGATTTTCAGCAGTTTTCCATTACGGTGATGGTGCTGCTGATTGGGGTTTTCGTGTTGAAAAATCTGTTCCTGTTCGTGCAGCAGAAGATGACGCTGGCCTTTGTGTATACCAATCAGTTCCGGACTTCCGAGCGTATGATGCGCAATTATCTGCGGAGGGGATATGAATTCTTTTTGAATGCGGATACGGCTGTGGTGCAGAGAAGTATTACCTCGGATGTGAACAATATGTATGCATTAATTCTTGCGCTGCTGCAGTTGTTTTCAGATGGTGTAATGTCCCTGTTTGTGGCGGGGTACTGCCTGATGACAAATGGGATTATGACCATACTGCTTGCGGCGGCGCTGTTGATTCTGATGGTTTTGATTAAGAAGATTCTGGAACCGGTGGTGTACCGGGCCGGGGAAGATAACAGGAATTATTACAGCAGCCTCTTTAAATGGATTTCTCAGACGGTTCAGGGAGTGAAGGAGGTCAAAATCAACTGCAGGGAGCAGTATTTTGTGGATGAATACTGTAAATGTGGTAAGGGATATGTGAGTGCTGTGCAGCGGTACAGCCTTTACAATAACATGCCGAAGCTTTTTATCGAGACGGCATGTATTGCGGTGATGGTGGGATATATGATCGCACTGACCGCGTCGGGGGCTTCCACGGAGAATATGCTGGAGATGCTTTCCACTCTGGGGGCGGCGGCCTTTGTGTTGCTTCCGGCGGTGAACCGCATCAATAACCAGATTCTGGCTATTACCTACTGTAAACCGCCTTTCATGGGTGTCAGTGACAATCTGCAGGAGGAAATCCGGGATAATAAGGTGGACATGTCTTTTGCGGCCGATGTGGAGGAGAAGCTTCCCCTGGAACACACCGTGGAACTGAAAAATATTGTGTATGCCTATCCGAATACGGATAAGCTGATTTTTGACCATGCGGATTTGACCATTCCCATCGGCGCTTCTGTGGGAATCGTGGGTACCTCGGGAGCGGGAAAAAGTACTATCGTGGATATTCTGCTGGGCCTGCTGGAGGTGAAGAGCGGGACAATCTATGCGGACGGCAGGGAAGTAAAGGCGGAATACAGGAGATTTCTGAAAAATATCGGATATATTCCCCAGATGATTTTCATGCTGGATGATACCATTCGGAAAAATGTGGCCTTTGGAGTGCCCGAGGAGAAGATAGACCAGGCGAGAGTCTGGGAGGTTCTCAGGGAAGCAAGGCTGGACGAATTTGTGAAGACTCTGCCGGAGGGACTGGACACCGGGATTGGAGAGAGGGGAATCCGGCTTTCCGGGGGACAGCGGCAGCGCATCGGCATCGCAAGGGCGCTTTACCATGACCCGGAGGTGCTGATTCTGGACGAGGCCACATCCGCGCTGGACAATGACACAGAGGCGGCGATTATGGAGTCAATTAACCGGCTGCACGGCAGGAAGACGCTGGTCATCATTGCCCACAGGCTGCAGACTATCGAAAAATGCGACCTGGTGTACCGGGTGGAGGATGGGAAGGCTGTCATCGAGCGGGGGCAGCTGAATATGGAAGCATAGTATAGAGAAGGAGAACCGAAATGCGGCTCAGTATCATCGTGCCTGTCTACAACATGGCGGCAGAGGGAAAATTGAATTACTGTATGGATTCGCTGATCGCGCAGACGGTGACAGATTATGAGATTATCGCAGTGAATGACGCTTCCACGGACAATTCTCTGGAAATATTGCGGGAGTATGAGCACCGCAATCCGGATAAGGTGAAGGTTATCACTTACGAGGTGAACAAACGCCAGGGCGGGGCCAAAAACGAAGGGCTGAAGGCCGCGTCGGGAGAGTGGATTGGCTTCATTGACAGCGACGACTGGGTGACTCCGGATTATTATGAAAAGCTGCTGAAAAAGGCGGCGGAGACAGGGGCGGACATGGTGGGCTGCGATTACTGCCTGGTCCGGGAGCATGTGCCTCTGGAGAAATGTATGGAAGCTCCGGGTTCTGTGGGGAAAGTGGTACAGAATAATTTCCTGGGACAGACAGGGGAGCTGGACATGGAGAAACATAAAAAGCTTTTCCTGCGGCCGGGAAGTATGGTGATCAAAGTGTACAGAGCCTGTGTGATTCGGGAGAACGGGCTTGATTTCCCGGAGGGAATTTTTTATGAGGACAATTGCGCCGGTTCCGTGTGGTCCCTGTATTTCAGCCATTTTGAGAAGGTGGAGGAGCCGCTCTACTTTTATTATCAGCATGAACAGTCCACCGTGCATTTTATTACGGAGGAAAAGTGCAGAGACCGGATGAAGGCAATGGAAATTCTCTATGAGGAATGCCGGAAGAGAGGATTTTCAGAGAGGTATCATCAGGAGCTGGAGTATCGTTT
>JAAWLQ010000031.1 GCA_022797995.1 Lachnospiraceae bacterium | reverse complement strand
CGCCAGGTGCCCAGCTGTTTTGCCTTGCTCGTCACCGCCACGCTGGCAAGGCCGGTCCGGGAAGAAACAAACTCCGCCGTCAATGGGTCGGTACAGCCTAGGAACAGCTGCACGTCGCAGTTGCCGAGGATCTCCTGCCAGAGGTTCTGCGGATAGCGGTTCTGCAGTCCGGCAAGGTTCTGGAACACACAGGACATGGAGATATTCCTTGACCGGATCACGCTCAGCCGCCGGGAAAGGTCAGGGATAGTGCCGCAGGCAGTCAGTTCCTCCCCCAGCACATGGACTGGCACCGGCAGGACGCCGCCCTCGCAGTTCCTGTCCGCATAGCGCACCAGCTTGATAAAGGCAAAGGACAGGAACAATGAGGCCAGAAAATCGAAGGTACTATCCTGGTCGCTTGTCACCAGGAAATAGGCGCAGCGCTCCTGCCCCGGCAGCTCCAGGTCGATCTCATCCTGCGCCGTTATCTTCTTGATCAGTTCCGCCTGAAATACCTGCAGGCGGCTCCCAAGCCCGATGACTACCCCGCCCCGCACGGAATCCGACGCCTGTTTGAACAGGCTGTAAGGCGCTTTTGCCGGGTGGCGGGCAGGAAGAACCTCAAACAGGCTGTCCAGGGCATTCTCCGAGCCAAGGGTGATGAGCCGGTACACCTGCCCCATGTTCCGGTTTTCCGGGGGATACCCCTGGTCCACATACAGCACCAGCGCTTTCAGGAGGTTCATCTCCGCAGAGTCCCAAAAATGGTCTCCCTTGCTGCCCACCATAGTATTTTTGATGATGACATCCACAAAGAGCTGTGCCATCAATTCCTGCCCTTCGATCTCCGAAAGGCAGTTCCAGGAATCCGAGTTCTCCGGGCTCACCAGGTTGAACACCTTCACCACATAACCCCTGTCCCTGAGATACCCGCTGGATTTCTCATACAGCTCCGATTTGGGATCGCAGATGATGAGAGACTCTCCACGGGCCACCCCTTGCAGGATGCGGTTCATGCAGAAGGACCTTGTCTTCATGCTGCCGCTGGCGCCGTACACCGCAAGGTTGCTGTTGAGCCTTGACTTCTCTGGCAGGCAGACCGCTTTCCCCTCCAGCATCCCCAGCACAACCCCATGATGGCACCGCAGGTCAGAGACCACCTCCAGGACGCCGGCCATCTCCTTTTTGCCCATCCAGCCAGAAGTGCCGTAAGTCCCCTTTGCGGAGTATGTAAAATTTCGCTCCCCGTCATATTCCCCGGCATCGCTGTACCCCATCCGCATGACCATGACGAGCAGCACCGCCAGCAGCCCGATGCAGATAAAAATGCCGTAGATCCCATAGGGCGGCGTGACCGCCGCACGCAGGCAGGCCATAAAGCCGGGGGATATTCCAGACGGGGAAGTCCCGTCCCCCGGAATGCCTCCCCCCTGTTTCCAGACTGCGTAATTTCCGATAAACTGCGCCAGATAGCCTCCCGCATACAGCACCGCAAACAGGGCCGCCGGCGCGGCTATCATGGTCTTCCATATCCTTTTCATATTTCCGGGTAAAACCTCCTTTCAAACTTCTCAAAACTGATGGCCTCAAATGCCACCAGGCCTCCGTAACAGCGCTCCAAAACCTCCCTCTGGAAGTCAAAACAGATCAGCGTGCCATGCCGCTCCTGCAGCTGGAGCGCACTGCAGAAACGGTGGATGCGGGGAATGTCCAGCAGATACCCGAACAGCACCGGGTCCCCGTTCCCGTCCAGGGCGTCATTCTCTATGGTCCCGCTGGGATTCCCCGCACATAACCCCTGGGACAGGATGCGGTCAAGTTCCTCCCTCCTGTCCCTGTCGCACAGTAATTTCAGCACCACCTCCCCTTTGTAGTCGTTTGTCAGGTAATAAAAATGCCCGTAGCTCCCATCCAGCAGGAAAAAACACCTTGCGCCGCTGTCTGCGCCGGAAAGGATCTGGCAGAAAGGCTCCAGGCTGTCCCCGAACAGCAGCCCACAGACATCCTCCGGTGCATACCCCAGGCCGGCGTTCCTGCCGCAGAGTATGACCTGCATCCATGCCTTCGCCCTCTGCTCGGCCCGGTAATCCCACTTCGCCATGTACGGGCCGCTGTTGTAGGTAAGGAAAACCCCATCCGGCGAAAGCAATACCCCTGCCATGCGGGAGCCCTTGATCTTTACCGCCTCGATTCCTGTTTCCTTGACCTCACGGGAACTGTAAAAGACAGCTCCCTCCGGCTTTCCGCCCAAAGTCCCGCCCGGCGCAAACACCCTGGGCTTTTCATCCCGGAACACCGCCACGCTGGCATTCAGCATTGCCACATAGATCTCGGCGATCCGGTGCAGGCGTATCCTCCTGGGGACCTCACTCTTTAACAGGCTGGTATCCACATTTCCCGTGAGGTAAAAGGAAAACCTCTCCGGATTGTCAGAGAGCAGCGCCGCCTTAGCACGCCTTCCCAGCCTGTACCCACGCAGCCCATCCCGGTAATAGACCCGCAGGAGCCCTTTTTTCTTCAAAAGCCATGTGATTGTGCCCTTATAGCTGGTGCTGCCGGCAAGTCTGTAGACCTGTTCTGCCGGGAACTCGCCGCAGACAGCCACCAGCTCAAGCAGCCGGTATGCCTGTGTGTCTTTCCTTGGGAAATAATGTCCGTCTTCTCCCATGACCGCCTCCTTTTCGTGCGTTTTTTACCGTAGCGGCTAAAGACCTCGGTAATCCCGCGCCTGAATCCGCACCCATAAGGGCGCATTTTTACAGGTGTTCCACCCTGTTTTCACATATCAGGAAAAACAGGGGTGGAAACCCTCAAAAATCTGATATGTTTTTCAGCTGCTTTTCCCGTTCCGAGAGCCACTTCCCAAAGCGCCCCTTCTCCATGACATAGATACGGGTACAGTCTTTATCCCCCCGCTCCGTGGTGTTGTAGGCGTCACACAAAAGCCCGCTGTCGTCCAGCATCACATACAGCGCCACCGTGTCCAGTATCTGTTTCTGCTGCAGGTTGTCATAGTCCAGCAGACACCAGTCCGGCAGGTCATGCCCGTAGACATGGGAAATGCAGATAACGCATTCCCGGAACCTCGGTGTAGGATGTTCCGCCGCATACCGCTCTAGCGCCGCATGAAGCGGCTCTGTCAGAAACAGGCTGCTCTGGCGGGTCTTCTTTCTGGGCAGGAGCCGGGGCAGCGTCACCTCCAGGATGCCGTCTGCATATCCGATCTCTATGCCGTGTACTTCACTTGCCTTTATCAGGTAATCCCTCTTGGGGACACCCGTGGACGCAAACAGAAGGTTCCTTAGTCTGCAGGCGATCCCTTCCGCCCGCAGCGCCGCCTCCGTGGAGATAATCTCATAATTTTCCGGATACCTCTGAATATCCAATGTGTCCATGGCGCAGATGTTATTGTTCAGCCGGGAGAGGCTGTTCAGAATCTCACCCACCTGCGCGGAAATCATTTTTCTGTCCAATTTTTACCTCATTTCTGCGCTGCTTTCTTAGCCTAAAAGATTGTGCCAAGTCATTTGTGACTTTGCAGCACGCCGGCACAAATCTCACGATAAAATATGCTAAATTTTTCTATTTTTCTCAATCAGGTTCGGCCTGCCTGTAATAACTTACTTTCCCGTCAGGCTCCACCGTACAAAATCCCGATATATCAGGGAAATGCAGTAAAGAGATCTGCCCGGCATCCTCCACCAGCACGATGCGGCGGCTCTCCCCCTGCCGGCACTGTTTCAGCGCCTGCGCCACCAGGGCCTCCTGTCCTTCAGCCACATAGACCACCTCGTACATCCTGCCCGCCGAAAAGAACACCAGCTTTACCGGGAAGTCACCGGGGGAATGGTACTCCACACGGTCAATAAAATCCAAAAGTACCCACACGGAACGGATCAGCCCTGTATCGGCACCCCGCACATGTTCCCCCTGAGGGAAATAGCCGCCCGTCTCAGCCGGAGCAATGCGCCCCTGCCTCCGCAGATGAGCTAATAAGTTCCTGACCTTTTCCTCCCTGCCCGGATGAAACCGGGCAAGCTGCCCCTCCGACAGGCCGGGGTACATGGAAACCTCCCGCAGCAGATCCGCCGCCGCCTGCCCGTATATGTCCGCCCTTGTTTTCATGGCATCCTCCTTCCATTGCGTAATCCATGCACATTTTATGCGTAATCAAATCCTGGTTTCCTGATGCGTATTCCATGCGTAAACTATACGCATTTGAATTTCCCTCACCCTTTCCGCATCCGCTCCACAATGTCCTTCAGCTCCCGCCTGTCCGTAGTAATCAAATCCTTTTCCAGAGGGCTTGCCTTAAACTCCACCATGATGTTATTGTTGTTGGTGCTGATCAACCCGTTGCCCCGCTCAAAGTGCGTGACCTCCAGCACCTCTGCATCCGACAGGCGTAGTGCATCCTGGACACGCTGGGCCTCGTCGTCCTCCAGATTCAGGATGATCTTGGTCTTGGAATTGTTGATGATCCCTTTCCCAAAGCGCCCCTCGTCCAGATTGAAAAAGTCGTTCAAGTCCTGGCTGGCACAGATGGCGGAGCCGCCGTACCCTCTTATGGTCTTAAAAATCTCCAGCACGAAATCCCCCGCCATGCGGGTGCCCGCCGCCCCTGCCCCGGATAGGAGCTGCCAGCACTCGTCAATGAAGATTGCCTTTTCTTCCGTCCGATCCTCCTTCGCCCTGTCCCAGACGAAATCCAGCGCCACAAACATCCCCACCGTGAGCAGATCCCCTGTCAGGGAGGAAATGTCCAGCACCGTGTAACGGTTATCCAGCGATACGTTGGTTTGCTGGTTGAAGGTGCTGGCGGAGCCGTTCACAAGGCGGTTTAAGATCACTGCCATGCGCCTGGTCTGTGTGTATTTCTTCAGAATGGCGTACAAATCACCCAGCACCGGCATTTCCCGGTACTGCCCTGGATGTTCCGGGTCTTCCAGGGAGGCGTTGTCGTGGGTGATGCCCTTCTGCCCGTAGGCCAGCACCAGGGCCTCGTCCAAAAGCTGCCGTTCCTCGTTTGTCATGTCCGGGATCAGCAGGCTGAAAAAAATGTGCAGCCTCTGGATCTTCTCCGCCAGCTCCGAGAGCCGGATGCCGGGGCCGTCCAGCAGCTCGTCCACCGTATGGTCCACCCGGCGTATCTCCATCACATTGATGCAGTGGGGGCTTGCGGGGGAAATCTGTATGAACTCGCCGCCCACGTTGGCACAGGCCCGGTGGAACTCATGCCCCTTCAAGGGGGCAATGATGTAAATGGGGATTCCCTTCCGGCGCATCCGCAGCGCCATGAGCTGCATGGTAAAGGTCTTCCCCGCGCCGCTGGTGCCCAGGATCGCCATGTTGGCATTCTTATAGACGGCGCTGTTGAAAATGTCCACGATGATGAGGGAACTGTTATACTTATTCACGCCTAACAGGATACCGTTGTCGTCACACATCTCATAGCTGGTAAAGGGATAGCAGCTTGCCGCCCCGCCGGTCAGCAGGTTGCGCCTGCTCTTTTCATACAGCCCCCGCTCCATGGCCGCCAAAGGGAGACTTGCCAGGAATGCCTGTTCCTCCCGGAAATGGCAGGTGCAAAGCCGCATATCCTGGGATGCCAGCAGTTTCTTCATCTCGTTCACCTTCCACTCCAGGTCTTCCTCGCTGGGGGCGGTGACCGTGACCAGCAGATTCAGGAAATAAAAATCCTCATTGTTCGCCAAACCTTCTTTCAGGAAGTACCCGCCCCGGATGGCGCTGTCTATATCGTCAAAGTCCGTGTTTGTATCGCTGGCATCCTTGATCCTGGAGCGGTTGATGCGCAGCTGCTGCCCCACCTTCTGGACGATCTGTTCCTTGGGCTGCCTGGAAAGGAACAGATCCATGTCGATCCCGTCCCCGGCATTGACGATCAGGCTCAGCCACCCCGCAGGCACCTGCACCCTGTAACCGTCCGAGGGAACCAGGAGGTAGGCATAATAAAGGCCGTCAATGCAGATATGCCTGCCGTGGGTGAAGTCGATGCTGTCCGGTGAAAAGAACTCCCCCGCAGGGATCTCATCTATCCCGCCCTGCCTGCCGTTCTCCCTGTATTTGTCAATTACCTCCCTGACCCGTTCCGGCAGGGGCTTTTTCGCACTCTCATTCCGGCAGAGCAGGTTATAGAGCACATCCACGGCGAACTCATCCTCATTTTCCGGCACAAGGATCTCATTCCCGCACTGGCGCAGGTAATTGGCCGCCGTATGGACTGCCCCCTGCAGAAATGCGGCAGCCTCCCCCTCATCATCGGAGCGTCTGGTATTTCCCCAGGGCTCATACTCAAAGATCAAGAAAAACCGGCGTGTGACCGCCTCATGGGAGCTGATCTGCTGCACGAACCGCAGGTAGTCCTCCTGCATGAGCCGACACTGTTCGTTGGTCTCCCGTGCCATTTCCTTCTGCACTGTGTCCATGTGCCTCCCGATGTCCGCCTTGCGGGTCAGAACCTTGAACTGCAGCCTGACGGGACTCACTTTCAGGTAGGATACAAAGGAATAAATGATGTTCCTCTGTTCCCTTGCGCTCCGCAGGAGGAAATTGATGGGCACGACCTCCACGACCTTGACATAACGGTGGTCCTTTGTATAAATCATGCCGTTTGCAATTCTGGAGACCGGCAGGTAATCCGCCACCGGATTCAGGCAGGCCGGCTGCTGTTCCCGCATAGGTAACGGGTACGGACTGCGGCGCTCTGCTACTGCTGCATTGCCACGGCTCTTTTTCCTCGTTGTCTCCGCCGTTGCTCCCACCGCTTGGCCCGAAACGCCCCTGACTCCTGCTTTCTCTGTTTTCCCCGCCGGGCGGAGTTTCTGGCGCAGCTCATATCCCCTTACCTGATCAAATTCAGCGGGGAAGTCTTCCTTCAAGCGATTTCGGCTCTTTTTTGCTTTCACCTGTCCGGCAGATTGTCCCACCCGTGTTTCTGCCCAAGTACCCGACACCTTCTTTTCCGCCCGTTTTTCCGGTTTTATCTTCTGCACCGCCTTTGCATCTTTATCCTGTCCTGCGACGGTTTCCCCCTGGCAGCATCCCTCCCCGCCCACAACACGGCGGTTCTTCAGGTATTTCAGAAAGATCACCAGAAAAGAGAACAGGCTCTCCCCAGAAATGCCGATCAGGGCAAACAGGGCAATGGGCAGTGCCGTCAGACACAGCACAATGATCTTTGCCGTCAGCCCCAGGGGCAGGAATACACAGACCGGTATCCCCACGGCCACAGACAGGATGCCCGCCTCTATCACGTTCCTCGCCTTGAACATCCCGCCGAAAAAAGTGCCTGTGTCTACAAAATTCGGCGGGATGATATATGTATCATTTTCGTTTTGATTGCTCATAATGCCTCTCATTCTGTCCAGAAACCTAAGGTTTCTGGAACCTAAAATTTTGGGACAATGTACCCATTCCTTTTAGCCAATAATCCAGAAAGGACCTCCGGCAGCGGCGCCCCGGCTGGCCTCCCGCAGGATCACGGATAAGTCCCACATCTGCCCGCTCCTGTTGTAGCTGGCAGGGTCAGCCACCAGAATCTTCCCGTCCTGCACGCCCCTCAGCACAATAAAATGCCCCGACTTTGTAAAGTGTCCCTGGGACATGATCGCCACCACCAGCTTCCCTTCTGCCAGCGCGTCCAGTATCCTCTGGGGCTCTGCCGCCGTACAGCCGTACACATTCAATCCCCAGTTCCTTGCGGCGGCAGGGATCAGCGCATGATAGGAGCCGCTGTCCTTGCACCAATAACCGTTTTGATAGGACCATTCCGCCATAGCCGCAGGGTCAACCGCCCGGTCTGTGAGGGAGGATACCACGATTGCCATGGCCGTGGGGCCGCAGCCATGGCTGCCGATATAGTCGGTGCCGTAAGGCTTACCCGCATAACGCTCATCCAGCTGGTTATAATAAACCACCTCCGTCACGCCATCCGTAAAGCGCACATCTCCCAGGGAGGGAATGTATTTTCCGTCCCATTCCGTGATCCCCTGCATCATGCCGTCTCCCAAAAAAAGGCTCAGGTTCTGGGCATAGGAATTGGCAAGGGCCATCTGTTCCCCGTCCAGCCTAAAGACCTGTTCGGAGAAATAGGTTTCCCCATTATAGGCAATGGTGTAGACCCGCCAGTCTTCCGTCACAGAAACCTCTTTTCCGGTAGCCGGGTCCGTTTCCGTCCTTGTCCGCAATTCTTCTGCCAGCGTGTAAGAGTATAGATGGCTTTGGCCGGCACGCAGCGTCCTTTCCATGTCTGGAATGGAAATACCGGCATAGTCCCCACTCTTATAGGCGCAATACATACCGATGAACTGATTGGCATTATAGAGGGGGCTGCCGGCATAAGGGTTGATGACCTCCATTTCATCGGCTCCAGAAGATGCAAAATCTGCCTCGATCTGTTCCATGGTATCCTCCAGGCCCCCGGACATGATCCCGTCTATGGCAGCGGTGATCTCTGCCACATTTTCCATGATGGCCGCATTGTTGTTCAGGATCGGCGCATCGGAAAAAGCCGTGGAAGAAAAAGCGTCTGCCAGGCCGCCAAAGATCACGGCAGGAAGTGACACCACAAATACCACCGGGATCAGCAGTAACGCAATGACAGCGATGATGACCTTTCCCACCAGCCTGCGGTTTTCCCAGAGCGCACCGGCAACGGCACCATAAGGCCCTGCGGCGGCACCT
Organism: Lachnospiraceae bacterium; assembly: GCA_022797995.1. Classification (GTDB taxonomy): domain Bacteria; phylum Bacillota; class Clostridia; order Lachnospirales; family Lachnospiraceae; genus Acetatifactor. The sequence continues at coordinate 8,958 of JAAWLQ010000031.1, read as the reverse complement.
TTGGCAGCTCCCGATACCGTCTTTCCTGCCTTCATGGCGCCCCGTACCATGTGTGCGGCAGTGCGTCCTGTCTCCAGGGTCTCCTGCAGGCCGCTTTTCTGTTCGTTTCCCATTTTTCCTCCTTTCTCCGCTTATGAAGAACGCTGTCTTTGCGTTCTTCGGTGTGAAGAAGCTCTGCTTTTGCAGAGCGTGAAATCACTTAGCAAGGAACGCGCTTAGTGATTTCCTTCACACTCTCTCCCTTCTTTTGGGCGGCAGGGGCAGTTTCTTCACAATGGACTCCTTATAGGCGATGGAGCCATCCGGAGCCATGTAAGGGGACTTGTCCACACTATCCTGTGCATACTGCTTATACCAGGAACTGCCATCCGCCGCCTGTATAGTGGTATAGTTTCCCTCCGGAGCCGCATACTGGGCCGCATGGTACATCCCAAAGGCAATCCCCTGGGGATGTTCCTCCGAGGTTTCCGTCCCTGTGATACGCCCACCGCCGATCTCCACATCCGAAAAGACGGGCACCTGCCCGGCATTCTCCCCCAGGGCGGCATAGCCAAGATAGGACTGGAGCGCCTGGGACGCCTCCGGCCCGCTCATAAAGCCAAGCTCCGCAATGTTACCTGCAGCCACGGTCCCTATGACATTGTTGGCAAAGCTGCCGCCCTTGCTGACGGAGGAAGCGTAAATATGGCTCCCGATCCCCCCGCCGAACTTCCCGGACGGGCGGCTGACACTTGTTTTGGATGAGGCAGTCGCCGACTTGACGGCGCTGTTGGTAATGCGGCTGCCCACGATCCCGGCAAGCCCTCCGGACATAAACCCTTTGGAGCCGGCATTCGTGTGGGAGGAAACCTTGCTGTGGCCTCCGCCGAAGTACTGGCTGGAGAAATTCTTCAGCCCTCCTATCCCCCTTGCCGCGATCATCGCCTCCGCCAGCATAGAGCCGCCCGTGTGTCCCACATTGATCCCAAGGCTGGACATAAAGGAATCTATCTTCTGGGACACTTTCAAAAAGGCAATGGCACAGAGGAACCAGATCAGCACATTGCCGGATGCGGTCGCCTTGCCCATAGCGTTCACCTGGGCCTGTATCTCGCTTTCCGTCATGGCAAAGACAGGCTGGCAGAACGAAAAGCAAAGGACAGCCGCCGAGCAGACCGAAAGCATAATCCGCCTGAATTTTTTCATTTTTTGCATCATAATCCTCATTTCTGCGCTGCTCTTTGCGCATAAGCGACTTTGTGGCAAGCAGCGCGCAGACACAAATCGCCGTGTGAAAAATAATTTTTCACACGGATCTCCTTTCCTGCCGCAGCCCGGAAAAATGGGCGCAGGCACAGATTTCTGTTAAAATATTTTTCCCCTCAGTCTAAAGCGAAAGCGGGTTAGCCAGAAAGGCACCCACCATGGATGTAAACAGCCGCAGACACCACGCATTCATGAGCAGCAGGAACACCTGCCCGCCGAACATCCGGCACCATGACTTAAAGATATTGGATGTGCTCTGGGATGCCCCCATAGAAAACGCCACCGGCGCCGTATAGACCAGCACCCCCAGCAGCACATACCGTTCCGCCGCCTCGAAAAGCAGCTTGATGTAATTCCACGCAAGGATCAGCACCAGTATCAGCGAGATCAATGCCACCGCCCCGTTTGCACAAACACCCACAACCGCCAGGATGACGGAGTTAAAGCTTGCAAAGTCAAGCGCCGGGATGGCAGAGGTCAGTATCCAGTCATAAGGCGTTCCCCCTATCTTCAGGACAGTCCCTATGATGTCATCCGAAAAATAGGCCAGCAAGATGAACAGAACCGAGCGGACACTCAGCTTTACGGGATCCTCCGCCTCTATCCCCGCGCCCAGCCCGTAGTTCTTGAACAGCTGCCATACCCAGTTCAATAAAATAATCCCGATGGAGAGCGCCACAAAGACTTCGTACAAGGTCCCCGCCGCCGGAAAGTAGCGCAGGAACACGGACATATCACACCCCAGCGCACCCAAAACCGAGGTTGATACCAGATCCAGGCCGTGCATCACCTGCTCTGCGATCCACTCCACAATGCCGTCTAATATACCCACACAATCACCCCTTTCTCAGCCTTAAGGCGTAGGCGTCCATTTTCCGCCGGTAAAGAACGGAGTGACATAAGCCATGATGAATCCCAGACCGTTCAGCACCACCCAGGTGATGCAGATCCTCTTTAACCATGCCCGGCTTTCATCCACCGTGCGCCCTGAACGGGAAAAATTCATCAAAAGCAGCGCCACGGACGCTGTCACAATGGCCGCCACCGTGGAAATAATGACGATCTGGTTATATACGTCCTGCATGATCTCGCTTGCCTTTGTCCACACATCCGTGGCAGCATATACCGGCTGGGTAAAGGCCATAAACGCCATGCCTGCAAGGAAACCGCAATATACTGTCCGTGCTATGGGCAGCCTGCGGCATCTCCCCCTGTCTGTTTCTTTCTGAAACCTGTCTGCTCTTTTCTTCAATTTACCAACCTCCTTATGATTTTTGGGCAATCGAGCAGGAAGGCTCTTTCTTCCCTGCCCGTGTGCATAAAGAAAGGCCATGCCCTTTTATGTGACATGACCTTTCTCTGGACAGAAAAACAGCACCCTGTAAAGGATGCCGGATTCTGCCCTGATTTGTTTTGGGTACAATTTTCAACATACACAGTTTAACACACCGGTATTTGCGGTAAAAGAGCAAACCTGTGCCAATTTCATGCCTTTCTGTGCCATTTATGTGCCAGACCCCGATTCCGGCACAAATTTCTCCAGTATCTCCATGCTCTCCTTGGAGGTATACCCCCACAGAATGGAGCTTAATGCCTCTATCGCCTCCTGCCTCCTGCGGTAATAGGTGCGGAAACTGATGTCCCGGATATGGGGGCGCAGCTGCTCCACAATCTCCTCCACGTTCTTCATCTGCTGTGGGGAAAGGAATGTATAGTACAGGAGCCAGTAATAGGTCTCCCCGTTCTTGTGCTTGTTCCTGAGCAGCTCCACGGAGCTGTCCAGCAGCTTTATCATCCGGTTGCTGCGCTCTATGCACTTGGCATGGTGTTCAATGTCTCCCCCGGCAATGTCCGCCCCCGCCAGGTACACCGATTCCAAGAAGTCCTCTATGGAACTCCCGTACTCGATCTCAAACTTGTTCCTCACCTGCTGCACCGAAAGCTCCAGGCTCCAGACCACATCCCGGTATTTCTTCAGCAGCTTCCATGTGTCGTGATACAGCGGATTCTCCGCAATGTTTATCTCCCTCTGTTTCTTCGTCATTCCTCATCCCTCCATTTCCTTCCCGCTGGCAGGCGAGAGCGTCAGTTCAAATGTATAAACCTGTCCGCCATTTCCGCAGCAGACCTCCATCCCAATACGCCTGTCCGATACTCCGTGTGGGCGGCATAAATACTTTCCCTCCCAGTCGTCAGATAAAGGATATAACTTGTACTTAGCCTTGGGGCACCGGAAACAGGAAACCCCTTGTGAATCAAGGATTTCCGCCACCTTCCTTACCAGGGCCTCCATGTGTGATTTTGATACGCTGGACAAGCCTTCTGAAACGCACACCTCCGGCTCCAGAATACCGTCACCTTCCACGGCATTGTCACTACTCTTGTCCGGCAAACTGATTTTAATATTCAAACTCATCGCAACCTCCTCCTTGTCGATCAGGACATCTGAAATCTGGAACATGGTGGACAGGTAATTCTGCAGGTAAATGACGCTGCCCTTCGTGCCTGGAAAAGCCATCAGCGATATATAGCCCTGCCTTTCAAATTTTTTCAGCACCCGGCCCGCAGTAGCTTTTGAGATTCCCCAGCGTCCGGCCAGCTCACCGTAATTCACCAGCGGGCTGCCCGTGCCGTTGCGCAGGTAAACCACCGGGCCTGCCTCTGATCCCTGCACCTGCCCGTCGTTATAGACAGTGGACAGCCACAGGTCCAGCAGAATGTCCATCTCGGAACACCGCCCGGCACCCACCATCTCCATCGCAACCGTGAACGGCATAAAGAAAAAGCCTGTGTCCTTCTGGCATGGGCAGTTGTAATCCAGTACCGTGTTATGCTTTTTCCAGTCCCGGATCTTATACTTGACCACCTTTCCCCTCCCCAGGGGCAGGTACGAGATCAGGTTCCTTTTCTGCAGCTCGTCCAATATGTCAAGCGCCTGGTGCTGGAAATGCGTGCGGAACCATCCGGCCAACTCCTTTACGGTGCAGATCCACTCACCTGGATAGACCGTGTAACTGATTCCGTCTATGCGGCGGTAGGATGTACGGAAGTTTGCGTAACTGCAAAGCACCGTAAAATAAAAAAGACCGGAGCCCCCGCCTGTGCGAATGCTCTGGTCCGTGATCAGTGACTGGACGAACTGCCTGTAAATGCGGCAGCGTGGATAGTCCACCACCTGTTTGATTTGTAGTTGGTATTCTGACATATTCTGTTTCTCCTTCCCTTTAAGTAAAGAAAGAGAGCCTTCCATGTAATCAATCACAGAAAGCCTCTCTCCCAATTTACAGCGCCGTATCGTAACCATCCTTTCTTTGTTAATCAAAGTGCATATTTACTGTTTAGCTGCCATGGCTCTTTCAAGACTGCCGATCCAGAACAACCGGCGAAAGTGTACAAAGCGGACACACCCGCTTGATAAGGACAAACTCCAAATCCTGTCTTTGCAGGTATTCTTCGTTTCCCCTTAATATTAGCATAGTGTCCGTACAGCTCATCAGGATAGAGGTCAGCATTCCCGCATAGGAGTCCGGTCCGGAAGTCCGGAAGATGTCCAGCACAAGCCCGGTTGCGGCAGAGGAGGAAAAAAGCTTCACAACCAGCAATGGCATCAGTTGGGCAGGCAGACCAACCGCAGCCGCGGCAGGCCCAAGCAGACCGCCCAGCATCTCGAAAAAGCCCGACGCCCGCAGCATTCCCACAGCCACCAGCAGACCGATCAGCGTTGGAACAATATCTACCACGATTTTCAGTCCGTCTTTTGCTCCTTTCAGGAAGGTCTCATATACTTTTACTTTGGAAACGAATCCATAACCTACGATAAAAAAGATCAGGATGGGGATAACAATGTCCGAAAGATGCGCCAGTGCATTCATACTGCTCTTCCTCCCCTGTCCTTGATCTTACAGTACACAATCGCCACCAGAGTGCTGACAAACGTTGCCACAATGGCCGGCACAATAATCGCCGTGGGATTGGCGCTGCCATACTGGCTGCGGTAGGCAATCATGTTCACAGGAATCAGCTGCAGAGAAGAAATGTTGAGAATCAGAAAGGTGCACATCTCGTTGCTGGCCCGCCTGCCTGTACCTTTTCCCTGGCTGCCCCGGCCTGGGCTCTCCTGCTTTCGAAAGCTTTTTCCTGCTCTGGATTCCTTTAAGCCTCTTCCTGCCGCCGTCTGTACATAAGCCTGTTCCCGGGAGGCCCTATCCCTGGGAGCATCCCCTGCCCGGATATTCCCTGTACCGTGGGCATCCCTTTCTCCACGGATATTTCCGCCGCGGGCATCTCCCCTTCCGTACTCCGCCTCCAGGTACTCCGGATTCCCCCGCTCCGCCTCCAGCTTCGCCAGCTCCTCCATGGCTTTCAGCCCCGCCGGCGTACAGGCCCACCCCAGCCCCAGCACATTGGCAATCACATTGGTTGCTATGTATTCTCCCGCCGGATGTCCCTTCGGAATCCGCGGGAACATAAATCTCAGAAAAGGTGAAATTCCTCTGGTAAGCTTTCTGACAAGCCCGGCCCGCTGGGCTATCTCCATCAATCCCATCCACAGGGCCACCACTCCCGCCATGGTGATACACAGGGAAATTGCCTCTCCCGCGCTGTCCAGCGCCGCGTTGGTCACATCGCCCAGATGCCCTGACAGGGCTCCGTAAATCACTGCCAGCAGTATCATAACCGCCCATATTAAATTCAGCATAAACTACTCCTGAACTGTCTTTATCCTATTTTATGTAATAAATACACCGCCAATGCCATTTTGTGACAGGGATGAAATCTAAAAACAAAGGCACCACAGACAAATCAACCTGCGGTGCCTTTTGTTCTGTGATAGAATCCCGGCGATTCTATCCTGTCTTCTGTCTACCGTGTCCCCTGTTCGAACACCTCTTAGTCGTCTACAACGTTCCCTGCGTGAGCACCTCTCAGTCGCCTACAGCGTACCCTGTGTGAACAGGCTCTTCACATGTGCAACCTCTTCCGCCGTTGCCTTGCTTGCGGGCACATAGTAGGATTTTTCTCTTGCGATCTGGTAAAGCTCTTCCTGTGACTGTTCACAGGCGTTCCTGATCTGCTTTAATGTCTGCTTTAATTCTTTGTTCTCGGACTGCGCAATCATGCCCGCGTAACGGGTCAACTCACCGTTGATACCGGCCAGGGTATCTGCTACCATCGTTTTCTCCTGCATCTTCTCTTACCTCTCATTCTGGAATACTCTCAGTTTACAAATCTTAAAATTTCCATGGACTTACAGCTGCCCATATCGGCTGCTTTCAACATACTAACTTAAGAACTTCATCAGCTGTTCCTTATTATCCATAGCGGATCTGGCACCTTTCTCAAAAAACTGTCTGATCTGCGGGTCCTGCGCCTCTTTCGCATACGCCTGCATTTTACAGTGAGTTGTGTCGAAGCCGCCTATGAGATGGCGAAGATTCTGTAAGTCAAGTTCTGAAATATTGCTCATTTCCATACCTCCTGTTATTCTGAATAAACCCCTGCAAAATACTTCCCCATACAGGAACCGCTCCACATCCCCATATTCAAAATTATCTTGCAGGACTACGAGGTTATTATTGACTCACAGTGAAAAATATATACGGCCGCAATTCTTCCAAAATCTCCTTAACCTGAAACAATATGCAACACTTCCACAACCTGTGCGAGCTGTTACAACAATGCAGCTTCCAGATTCTGGATTTTTTAATTCTTACTATATTTCAAATCTGATGCCGCACCACTCCATATTCATCGTCTAATCTGAAATAGGGACATTCCCTCTGGGTACCTGATAAAAATCGATACATTTCATCTTCATCCAGGTCAACCAGACAACTATAACATTCATCCTCCTCGTCGTACACATAATTGACACACATGTCACAATTATTCGCCGCCATTCACATCCCCTCCTCTTTTCTCATCAGTCCGGCTTCTCACCTGTTTCTCCGATATGAAGATGTGCATATATTTCTCTTTTACCCACACCTCTGTCCTTCGCCACCTGTTTCATGGCTGATTTCCTGTCCATTCCCTGGTTCTCGTAATACGCCATATGCTCTTCTATGCTCATGGTTTCCCAGGCCGCAATTTTCTCCTGCCGCTGCTGCCGAAAGCTCTTCCCCTCCACAACCAGCACATATTCTCCTCTGGGCTCCTGGGCCTTATAATATTCCAGCGCCTGAACGAACGTGGTGGGCATTACGGTTTCATATTTCTTTGTCAGCTCCCTGCAAACCGTAATTTTTCTCTCTCCCAGACAGTCATAAAGCTCCTCCAGCGTCCGCACCAGATGATGAGGCGCCTCATAGAATACCATGGTGCGGGTTTCCTCTTCCAGCTCTGCCAGAACTGCTTTTCTCTCCTTTTTTTCCGCGGGCAGAAATCCTTCGAAGCAAAATCTCCTTGTGGGAAGCCCGGAAAGAGTCAACGCCGTGATACAGGCCGCAGGTCCCGGCAGGCTGGTGACTGTGATGCCTTCCTCATGGCACATCCGTACCAGAATTTCCCCCGGGTCGGAGATAGCCGGTGTCCCCGCGTCTGTAATCAGCGCGATATTCTTCCCCGCCAGCATTTGATCTGCCAGCTGCCTCGCCTTCTCCACCTTGTTGTACTCATGATAGCTGGTCATGGGCGTATGAATGTCAAAATGATTCAAAAGCTTTATGCTGTTGCGGGTATCCTCCGCCGCAATCAGATCTGCCTCCCGCAGTGTCTCGACGACCCGCGGCGTCATATCCTGTAGATTTCCGATAGGCGTCGCACATAAATATAATCTGCCTGCCATGATTTCCTCCTCGCTCCTAATACCCATATACCTCGCTGATTTCCGCCGAATACACCCCCGGCTCCCGGTACACAATCAGAGGCTTTTCTGCCTTCATTCCCGCTCTTCCGCCTCTTACCGCCTCCAGCAGCACCATGTTCGGTTCCCGGTCCGCATAGGGATACACAAGCTGTATCCTCTTCGGCTCCAGTCTGTGCCGCACCAGCGTAACTATAATCTCCGCCAGACGGAAAGGTCTGTGCACCAGGAAAAAATGCCCGCCCGGCTTTAAAAGCTTTGCCACCTGCCCGGCCACGTCCTCAAAGGTGCAGAGAATTTCATGCCGGGCAATGGCCTTCGGCGCGGAGGGATTGACCATGCCATGTTGTCCCGGCATATAGGGGGGATTGCAGGTTATGCAGTCAAAAGAAGCAGACGGAAAAATACTGTCTGCTTCTTTTATATCTCCTACGACAATTTCAATCTTGTGCTGCAATCCGTTCAACAATACACTTCTTGCCGCCATATCCGCGCTTTCAGCCTGAATTTCAAGTCCGGCCAGATAGTCGCAATGGTACTTTGCCTCCATGAGAAGAGGAATAATGCCCGTCCCTGTCCCCAGGTCCAGCAGTCTCTCCCCCTCTTTCGCATGGGCAAAGCCCGTGAGAAGTACCGCGTCCATACCGAAGCAGAATTTCTCCGGATTCTGAATAATCCGATATCCGTTTCGCTGCAGCTCATCCAGACGCTCATTCTCTCTCAGTCTGACTTCCATTTGTTGCTGCCTGCCCTTCCTGCTGCTCATTCTGACGCCGCCTGTTGTCCTGACGCCTTCTGCCTCCATGGCGCCGGTTTCCTTCCCCTCGCTGCTTCTGGTTCTCCTCGCCCCGCTGGAGCTGTTTCCGGCCTCCCTCGCCTCGCTGTTCCGGCTGTCTCTGACCCGCAAT
>JAAWLQ010000030.1 GCA_022797995.1 Lachnospiraceae bacterium | reverse complement strand
GACCTGGTATACATCCTTCACAGAAAAGACTCCGTAGAAGGCAAGCCCTGGGAAGTAGTAGGTCAGGGAGTTGTAGGAGACGATGCGTCCATCACAGGTACCTTTACTTCTTTCTCACCCGTAGCTTTCATGGTGGTTGATTCCACAGAGGCTCCTGCAACAGTAGTAAAGGCTCCTAAGACAGGCGAGTTTTAAAGCAATAAAAAATGATCATGCATGATCTAAAATAGATATCCATCGTTTGGTTTCTATTTGGGGGGATGCCATGGGCATCCCCTTAAAACAAATGCTGCAAGTGCCGCAGTATACAAAGCGGAATGGACTTGAAAGCCAGTATTTGCGTATTGCCGCAGATGCGGCATCTGTTATCTTGTTTAGGCATATCTAAAATGTTATATATATGTTTACCAGTACCTGTACGGATATTTTCAGATATTTAAGTGATTTTTATTGCAAAAAGTATAATTCTGTCGTTTTCACAACGGTTTATGAACGGTCGGATAAGGTGGGAGTCAATATGAATTACAAGGAAGAGTATGAACTGGAAATAAACTTGAAGGATTTGTTTTTTGATATATTGTATCAATGGAGAATCATTTTGCTGGCCGGGGTTATACTCTGTGTAGTGGCCGGAGCTTATGCAGTACGATATAACATAGTAAATCGGCCGGAGGAATCCCCTGCCATAGAAGAGCAGCAGATGCATGAAAATGAACAGTCAGGAGAAATAACGGCGGACGAAACGGGCACATCGAAGGAGCCTTCAAAACTGAGTGTTGTGAAATATGCTGTTCTGGGATTTGCAGGAGGCATATTCGGAGTCGTATTTTTCTATGGGATAACCTACATACTCAGCGATAAAATCAGAGGAGAAAGAGAACTTCGGGAAAGATATGGCTATTATTTGCTGGGAACAATACCTAAACTGCAGAAGAAAAAATTCCTGTCTGGAGTAGACAGATTTCTGCAGAAACTGGAGGAAGGCTCTGAGCAGGTTGCTGAAGAGGAAGCTTATGGAATCATTTCTGCAAATATTACGAATCTCTCTCCCAAAGAGAGTACTATTCTGGTGACGGGAACGGTAGAGACAGGAAAGCTGAAGAAGCTTATAAGTGAGGTTACCACGCGGACAGAAGGCGTAATCCTTGCAGAGGGTGCCGATATGAATGTCACGGCAAGCACATTGGAAAGCCTGGCCTCCTGTGATGCGGTTATTCTGGTGGAAGAACGGGATAAATCCCGGAGGGCAAGAATTCACAGAGAGCAGGAAAGCATTGCTGTCCTGAATAAAGCGGTGGTTGGATATGTAATGCTATAAGGACAAAAGCATATATTTAAATATGATACTAAAAAGTTCGCCTTAGTGAGATGTAAGGCGAACTTTTTTGGAATCTGATGGGGCAAAAAACAGCATATTTTGTATGTGCAGAATTACTCCTTGTTAGAACTGATTGACCATTGTGAGCTAATGGCGTATACTTTTTGTGAAAAGGGAGTTACGTACCTGAATAATCCAATTGAAAGGAATAAATGATGCAGGAGAATCGTTACTTTCAGAAGGCGCTGTCTGACTTTACCCATGAAACGGCCAGCGGAGGTGCCATCCGTCACCTGACCGACATGGGATATACGGTAAAACAGATCATGGACCGGCTGGACTTTCCCACGCCCTGTGAGAGGGTGCAGAGAGAGGTGTGGGACCGGCTGAAAGAGAAGGGGATTATTTTGACGGAGGAGCCCGGTCACGGCGAAAGGAAGGAAAAGGTAAATTATATTCAGGAACGGGATCGATTCGGCAGAACCAGCTTTCGGCGGGTGACAGAGGAAGTGCGTTCAGAGATGGTGAACTGCTGGAAGGAACTGGGCGTAACCATAACTGCGGATGGCACGTGGGCAGAGGCAGCGGGCGGTGATGAAGGGACGGGAAGAGCTATATTCGGTTTATTGCAGGAGAAGGTCAGGGAAAATGCAGAGGCGTGCTCCTATGCATCCTGTGATTTCGGATTGATGGCCGCGGAAGCGTCCGGGCAGCTGCGGAATATGCTGTCGGCGCTGGAGGCAAAGGAGCGGGAATATGTGGAAGGGCTTCCCTGGGAAAAGAGGAGGATATACCACAGAATGAACTCCCGCATGATGGAGATTGTGGGGCAGCTCTGCGCGGCAGGGAAGTATCAGGGGGAATGTTTTTTCCTGAAGACGGAAGAGAAAATCGTGATTAAGCAGGAAATTCCGGGAACAGACATTGTGGAAAGTTCTTCAGATGGATATGGCAAGCCGGGATAATGGAAAATGCTTATCGGAGAAGCAGTTAAAAACACTTTCCTGCGGAAAAGGATAGGAAAATTCCGGAAAATGTGATATACTGTCCATGTTTCAGGGAAGAGTGTAGCAACGGGGTGCGGGCACGCCGTCTCGTTTGGGAATCGTTCAGAAATAATTTCTTACTATTCCATACAGAAGGAAATGTGCCCTGAGAGTGGGATACTTATAGCAGAAAGGGTCAGTTATGGAAGAAATCACGGAATCCATTTCCAATGAGAAAATGCAGTTTGCAGTACTGATAGATGCCGACAATATCAGTTCGAAATACGCTGTGACAATATTTGAAGAGCTTGAAAAATATGGTATGACCAGTTATCGGCGGATTTACGGCAACTGGTCGAAGGGAAACGGCTGGTCGGAGGGAATTCTGCTGGAGCATTCCATTATGCCGGTACAGCAGTTCTCCTATACCAGCGGAAAGAATGCCACGGATATGGCAATGGTCATCGATGCCATGGACATTCTTTATAAGAACAGAGTACAGGGATTCTGCCTTGTGACCAGTGACAGCGATTTTACCAGACTTGCCATGAGGCTGCGGGAGGAGAACATGTTCGTGCTGGGCATGGGGGAATCCAAGACCCCTGTGGCCCTGACCAGAGCCTGTAATAAGTTCATTCACCTGAACCTGGTGGCGGAGCAGAATATGGAGGAGAAGCAGTCCAGAGCCAGTGAAGAAGCCGATGTGCTGGATATCTCGTCTGTGGAGGAACAGAATGTGACGTCCATCGCTGAAGTTCGGCAGGTGATTCTGGCATTGATCAACGAAAACGGAGGAAAGCAGGTGGATCTGGCCCGGCTGGGGAATCGGCTGAATGATAAGTTTACAGATTTTGATGTGCGAAACTATGGATACTCCAAGCTCAGTACTATGATAGATCAGGAGATGCCGGATCTGCATATGCGGAAAATAAGCAATCAGTATTATGTGGAGCGGTGTTCCACACTGACGAAGGAGGAGCTGGAGCAGGAAATCTGCCGTATGATCAAGAAGAATGGCGGTATGGTGGAGAATCTGGCAAGTCTGAATGACGAGCTGCACAAGAAATATAAGCAGCTTGATTTCAAACAGTTCGGCTACAGCAGAATATCCAGCTTTTTACGTAGCCTGAGTTCCGTGACGGTTCATGAGAATGAAGTCTATCTGAAGTCCTGACCCTGGAAATATGCCTGACAGTCCGACCACCTGTCCGAACCATCATGCACAGGCAGACCACTATAAGACAGGTAATCGGTAAATGTATGAGCTCACAAGTATAACAGACAGGACAGAAAAGGGACATGGACACCAGTATATTTGACTATATGCGCAGTACCAATATGGAAAAAGAGGCTCCCCTTGCGGCCAGAATGCGTCCACGGACGCTGGAGGAGGTGATGGGGCAGGAGCACATTATCGGGAAGGATAAACTGCTTTATCGTGCCATCAAGGCGGACAAGATCAGCTCCGTTATCTTTTACGGACCTCCCGGCACGGGTAAGACTACCCTGGCGAAAGTGATTGCGAACACCACCAGCGCGGAATTTACCCAGATCAATGCAACGGTGGCCGGGAAAAAGGATATGGAGGAAGTGGTGGCGAAAGCCAAAGAAAGCCAGGGTATGTACGGCAGACGGACGATCCTTTTTATCGACGAGATACACCGGTTTAACAAGGCGCAGCAGGACTATCTGCTGCCTTTTGTGGAGGATGGCACAGTGATTTTAATTGGCGCCACCACGGAAAATCCTTATTTTGAAGTGAACGGTGCGCTTTTGTCCCGGTCCGTTATTTTTGAGTTGAAGCCGATTCCCATGGAAGCCGTGAGGGAACTTCTGAAAAAGGCGGTCTATGACCCGGACAGAGGAATGGGAGCTTATGATGCCGTAATTGACGAGGATGCGCTGGATTTTCTGGCGGACATATCCGGCGGGGATGCCAGACACGCGCTGAACGCCATAGAACTGGGCATTATGAGCACCGGGCGCAGCGAGGACGGCAAAATCCATATCACGCTGGATGTGGCGCAGGAATGCATTCAGAGGAAAGCGGTGCGATATGACAAGGGCGGAGATAATCATTACGATACGATTTCCGCTTTTATCAAAAGTATGCGGGGTTCCGACCCGGATGCGGCGGTGTACTATCTGGCCAGAATGCTTTATGCAGGGGAAAGCATCACTTTTATTGCCAGAAGAATTATGATATGTGCGGCGGAGGACGTGGGAAATGCGGACCCGCAGGCACTGTCGGTGGCTGTCAGCGCCTCTCTGGCAGTGGAGCGAATCGGTATGCCGGAGGCACAGATTATATTGTCTCAGGCGGCTGCCTATGTGGCCTGTGCGCCGAAGAGCAATGCGGCCTGTCAGGCGGTATTCCAGGCCGGACAGGAAGTGGCGCACAGCGGAAATCTTCCAATTCCGCCTCATCTGCAGGATGCGCATTACAAAGGTGCGGCAAAGCTGGGGCGGGGCACCGGTTATCAGTATGCCCACGATTATCCTAATCATTATGTAAAGCAGCAGTATCTCCCCTATGAGCTGAGCGGAAAGGAATTCTATAAGCCAACAGGCAACGGCTATGAGGCGAAAATCCGGGAGCACATGCAGAGAATCAAACGGGAAGCGGAAAATATTTAGAATAGCTGTTCCGTCAGATATTTGTAGATTTCCTGATTTTTACGCTGCCAGTTTTCGCATATGGATTCGGCAATTTCCTCTGTGGGCACGGACAGCCGCACATCCACCAGATTGATTCCCCTGTCTTTTGCCACCAGATGCGTTTCATACTCTCCGGTGCCGGCCCTGAAATAATAATCGGCCAGCACGGAGACTTCATTTCGGAGCACATATTCGTTTTCCCGGAAGTAGGAATCAATTTCTTCCTTAATGGCATAATTGATGCGATTCTGAAAAAAATGCAGGGTTTCCTGGCCCTCTGCCGTTATGGACAGATGAGTACGATTACGGATGGTCTCAAGAATGATCATCTTCGCGTCGGCCAGTTCGTTTATAACCTGCTGAAGGGTCAGATAGCTGGTATATCCCTTTTCCAGAATAAAATCGCTGACCTGGGCATTTGTCATTGGGAAGTTAACCCTGTTCAGCATGTAGAGAACTATTAATTTGTATAATGTTAATGGATCTTGTAGCATGTGTTTCCTCTTATTTATAGTTTCGCAGTTATACTTACAGACACGCCCTTTTTCTATATAATATGTGATCTGACGGCGTTGGCCACCACTTCGGCTACCTGGGGATTGAAGGCCTCGGGCATGATATTGTCTTCGCTGAGTTCTCTCTCGGGGACCAGTCCGGCAATTGCTTCGGCGGCAGCCAGTTTCATCTCCTCCGTAATCTGTGCGGCCCGGCCTTCCAGAGCGCCTTTAAAGATACCTGGAAAAGCCACCACATTGTTCACCTGATTGGGGAAGTCGCTGCGGCCTGTGCCCACTACCCGTACGCCGGCGGCCTTCGCCTCATCCGGCATGATTTCCGGAACAGGATTCGCCATGGCAAATAAAATGGCGTCATTGTTCATGGAGGCAGCCATATCGGAAGTTACGATATTGGGAGCGGATACGCCCACGAAGATGTCCGCACCCTTCATCGCATCGGCAAGGGTGCCGGTTTCGCCGGCCAGATTGGTCACACGGGCCATTTTTTCCTGCATCCAGTTCAGCCCCTCTGTGGATTCGGAAATGATACCTGTTTTATCACACATAATGATATTCGGGAAGCCGTAAGTCAGAAGCAGCTTTGTGATGGCAACGCCTGCGCTTCCGGCGCCGTTGACCACGACTCGGCAGTCCTCCTTTTTCTTACCCACAACTTTCAGAGCGTTGATAATACCGGCCAGCACAACGATGGCGGTACCGTGCTGATCGTCGTGGAAAACGGGAATATCCAGTGTGGCTTTCAGCCTTTCTTCTATTTCAAAGCATCTGGGTGCGCTGATATCTTCCAGGTTGATGCCGCCGAAGCCGGGGGCAAGCCAGGTGACGGCTTTGATAATTTCTTCGGTATCCTGGGTGTCCAGGCAGATGGGAACTGCGTTGATGCCGCCAAATTCTTTGAAAAGCACTGCCTTTCCTTCCATGACGGGCATAGCGGCATGGGGGCCGATATTGCCAAGGCCCAGAACGGCGCTGCCGTCGGAAACCACGGCTACCGTGTTTGCCTTCATGGTATAACGATAGGCTTCTTCTTTATCTTCGGCGATCTTCCTGCAGGGCTCGGCCACTCCCGGCGTATAGGCTATGGCTAAATCCTCCCGGGATTTTACGGGAGTTTTGGAGACGGTTTCCAGTTTGCCATTCCATTTTTCGTGCATTGACAGGGCTTTTTCGCTGACAGTCATTTGATTACCTCTTTCCTGTGATCATTTTCGGGCCGAAAACGACCCTTGTATCATCATATAATAATTTGAAGGAATGCGCAAGAAGAAAAGAAGGTTAAAATAGGGCTTCCTATTTTGGACGAAATGTATTATAATGGTTTACATGACATGATGTTCAATCATGTGTCAAGGCAGCACGTCAATATCAAATCTGGCTGTGCCCCCCTTTTATGAAAACTGCAGAAGACAGGAGGAATCTATGAGAGAAAAGTATGAATCGCTTGCACTTGTTCAGCTGAAAGAGCTTGCAAAAGCCCGTGGGCTGAAAGGTACGTCGGCGATGAAAAAGGCGGAACTGGTGGAAGCCATGCTGGCTGAGGATGAGAGAGTGAAGAAGCAGGAGGCCGAGAAGGCTGCGAAAAGCGAGGAAACACAGCAGACGTCAGACAGTGTTTCCAAACCTGTCCGCAGACGAAACGTGGTGACGAACACGAGGACGACACCGCCGCGGACGGAGAGAACAGAGCGCACGGAGAAACCCGAACGGGCAGAGAGACAGGAACGAACTGAGCGGCCTGAGAAAACCGAGCGGCCGTCCGGCGTGATGAATGAGAGCACGTACCGGGCGGAACCAACGGCCCAGAGCGAGAGTGTGCCGAAGGCTGAAGAGCTGTCCAGGGCAGATGCCCAGACATTGAATCCGGCGGCCCCGCGGCCCAATCGGGCAAATGAAGTCTATGACGAGAAGACCTATCCGAAGGAACTGGACAGCGGAGAGGAAGCCAGCGGCATTCTGGAGGTTATGCCTGACGGATACGGATTTATCCGCTGTGAGAACTATCTGCCCGGAGAAAATGACGTATATGTGGCGCCCAGCCAGATTCGCCGTTTTGGATTGAAGACCGGAGATATCCTCCGGGGCAATAAGCGGGTGAAAACGCAGCAGGAAAAGTTCAGTGCACTGTTGTTTATACGAACGATAAACGGTTATTCCATTGAGGAAGCCTCAAAGCGCAGAGCTTTCGAAGACATGACTCCCATTTTCCCGGACGAGCGGATTAAGCTGGAGACGCCCGGAAGCAGCGTGGCCATGAGGGTGATGGATCTGGTCAGTCCCATAGGAAAAGGCCAGCGCGGTATGATTGTATCACCGCCGAAGGCAGGTAAGACGACACTGCTGAAGGAAGTGGCAAAATCTATTCTTCGTACAAATCCCCGTATGCATATGCTGATATTGCTGATTGACGAACGGCCTGAAGAGGTGACTGATGTCAAGGAGGCCATCAGCGGTACCAATGTGGAAGTGATTTATTCTACGTTTGACGAACTGCCCGAACACCATAAGAGAGTGTCCGAAATGGTGATAGAGCGGGCGAAGCGTCTGGTAGAACATAAGAAGGATGTGGTCATCCTGCTGGACAGCATTACCCGTCTGGCAAGAGCTTACAATCTGGTGGTTCCGCCCAGCGGGCGCACATTGTCCGGCGGCCTGGACCCGGCGGCTCTGCACATGCCGAAGCGATTCTTCGGGGCGGCCAGAAATATGCGCGGAGGCGGTAGCCTGACCATCCTTGCAACGGCTCTGGTGGATACGGGCAGCAAGATGGACGACGTAATATACGAAGAGTTTAAGAGTACGGGCAATATGGAAATGATCCTGGACCGCAAGCTGTCCGAGAAACGTATCTTCCCGGCAATTGATCTGGCGAAATCGGGTACCCGCAGAGAGGATCTGCTGCTCAATCCGGAGGAGCTGGATGCGATCAATATTATGAGAAAAGCGCTGAACGGATTGAAGTCCGACGAAGCCACTGACCGGATTCTGGACCTGTTCGCCCGGACAAGAAACAACAGCGAATTTGTCCAAATGGTAAAAAGAAACAAATTTATTTAAAATAGGACTTGCAACTCCGCCTTCCTTATGCTACAATAATACCGCTGTTTGTGGTTCCATAAGCAGTGCGGATGTGAACGACAAATAATAGTGGAATTATCATAGAGAGGTGAATGAGATGAAAGAAGGAATCCATCCCAAGTATTATCAGGCAACGGTAACCTGTAACTGCGGCAACACTTTTGTGACGGGGTCCACAAAGCCTGAGATTCATGTGGAAGTCTGCTCAAAGTGCCATTCGTTCTATACCGGCCAGCAGAAGACAGCGAGAGCCGACGGACGTATTGAGAAGTTCAACAGAAAATACGGTGTTAAATAGGAATCGCGAGAAAAGGTTGAGGTCATCGTATCTCAACCTTTTTCATCGATTAAGAACTGGAGGCAATTATGGCAGGAAGAAAGCATAACCGTTATTCCGGTATCGGCGGTCAGGCCGTGCTGGAAGGTGTGATGATGAAGAACAAGGAGAAGTATGCTGTCGCCGTGAGGCGGCCGGACGGCGGGATTTCCGTGGAGGTGAACGAGTATCCAGGGGTGCTGCACGGCAGAAAGATAAAGGAGATTCCTTTTATCCGGGGCATCTTTAATTTCATAGATTCGCTGATACTGGGAACCAGATGTCTGAATTATTCCGCGTCCTTCTATGAGGAAGAGGGGGAGAACAGTAAGGCGGGAGGAATGGGCGACAAACTGATGACGACATTTGTCACCTGCTTTTCCGTGGTGCTTGCCGTGGGAATTTTTATAGTGCTGCCTTATTTTCTGGCCGCGCAGCTGAACGGATATCTGCGGAACAAATCGCTTACGGCCATTATTGAAGGAGTTGTTCGTATTGTGATTTTCATCCTGTATATATGGGGAATCAGCATTATGAAAGATATCAGGCGGCTGTACCGGTATCACGGAGCGGAACATAAATGCATCAACTGCATTGAAAAAGGGAGACCGCTGACTCCGGCGAATGCCATGAGAAGTTCGAGATTGCACAGAAGATGTGGAACCAGTTTCATTTTCTTCGTGTTTTTTGTCAGCATTATTTTGTTTTTCTTTATTCGTGTGGAGAATCCGGTGTGGAGAGTGGGACTGCGCATTCTGCTGATGCCTGTGGTGGCGGGAATTTCCTATGAAATTATCCGGCTGGCGGGAAGAAGCGACAATATCCTGGTCAGAATTATTTCCGCGCCGGGGATGGCGATTCAGAGGATGTCCACCAAAGAGCCTGACAGGCAGATGGTGGAAGTTGCCATTGCCTCCGTGGAGGCTGTGTTTGACTGGAGGGCATACCTGGTGGAAAAGTTCGGTTACACGGAAGAAGAGATGCGACCGGAAGAAAAAAAGTATGAAAAGGCTTCGGAGGAACAGGACGATTTATGACATATGAGGAGCTGTACCACCGGGGAAGAGAGCGCCTGGCCGCGGCGGGAATTGCCGAAGCGGGGCTGGATGCGAGACTTTTGCTGGAATATGTCTGTGGCACGGACCGCAACGCTTTGCTGGTTCATGGAGACAGACCTGTGGAGAACGGAAATCAGGCAGCCTATGAAGAATTGATTTCAGGGAGGGAGAAGAGGATCCCGCTCCAGCATCTCACAGGAACCCAGGAGTTTATGGGGCTGGAATTCCAGGTAAACGAGGCAGTGCTGATTCCCCGACAGGATACGGAGATTCTGGTGGAAGAGGTGCTGCGGAATCTTCATGACGGCATGCGCATCCTGGATATGTGTACCGGCTCAGGTTGTATCCTGATCAGCCTTTTGCATTATACCAATGATTGTGAAGGGGTAGGGCTGGACATTTCGGAAGCTGCGCTGGCGGTGGCGGAAAAGAATGCCGCAAAGCTGCTGGGTGGCAAAATGCAGGAACGGCATGGGAAAATTCGTTTTGTGCAAAGCGATCTGTTCCAGAAGGCAGAAGGGAAATTCGATATTATTACATGTAATCCACCGTATATTTCCAGGGCAGAGCTGGACACACTGATGCCGGAGGTGGGGAGGTATGAGCCTGCGGAAGCATTGTACGGCGGCGAGGACGGCCTTTTCTTTTATCGGAAAATCGTGGAGGAGAGCAGGAAACACCTGTACGGCGGGGGAATGCTTTTTTTTGAAATCGGCTGGCAACAGGCCGGGGAGGTGTGCAGGCTGATGGAAAGGGCAGGATTTGAGGCGGTGGCTGTGGTAAAGGATTATGCAGGGCTGGATCGGGTAGTGTACGGGTCCCGGGGATTTGAGTGAGAGGATTGTGGCAGGGGCTGTTCGGAAGAATCTGGCGGCGGGATTCAGCAGTGTGATTCGATGGTAACAGTACTATTCGGCGGAGTGGAAAATAACAGGAAGCTGCGAGGCGGCGGAATGGGAGGAAGCAATGTTTGATAAATTAGAAGATTTACTGATCCGTTTTGAAGAGATTATGAGTGAGCTTCATGAGCCTACGGTGACCGGCAATCAGGAGAGATTCCGCAAGCTGATGAAGGAACAGAGCGATCTGACGCCCATTGTGAATGCATATACGGAATATAAGAAATGTAAAACGGAAATCGAAGACTCTCTGGCTATGCTGGAGGGAGAAAACGATGAAGAAATGCGGGAGATGATCAAAGAGACTCTGAATGAGAGCAGAAAGCGTGCGGAAGAGCTGGAACAGGAAATGAAGGTGCTGCTTCTGCCAAAGGATCCCAATGATGATAAAAATGTGATTGTGGAAATTCGCGCAGGTGCGGGCGGAGATGAGGCCGCATTGTTTGCAGCGGAGATTTACCGTATGTATGTGCATTATGCGGAGAGTCAGCGCTGGAGAGTGGAGACATTGAATGTGGATGAGATCGGCATTGGCGGAATGAAGGAAGTACAGTTCATCATTACCGGGCAGGGGGCTTATTCCAAAATGAAATACGAGAGCGGCGTGCATCGGGTACAGCGCGTGCCGGAGACGGAGAGCGGCGGAAGGATTCACACTTCAACCATCAGTGTGGCGGTTATGCCCGAGGTGGATGAGGATATTGACATAGTGATTGACGAGAAGGATATCCGGGTGGACGTCATGAGAGCGTCCGGTAACGGCGGACAGTGCGTAAATACCACGGATTCCGCGGTCCGTCTGACCCATTATCCCACGGGCATTGTGGTGTACAGCCAGACAGAGAAATCCCAGCTTCAGAATAAAGCGAAGGCATTTGCCCTCCTGAAAGCAAAGCTGTACGATATCGAGCAGCAGCAGAGACATGACGCGGAGGCGGAGCTGCGGCGCAGCCAGATCGGAACAGGGGATCGCTCGGAGAAAATCCGCACATATAATTTCCCCCAGGGAAGGGTCACCGACCATCGTATCGGCCTGACACTCTATAAGCTGGACAAGGTAATGAACGGAGATATCCAGGAGATATTGGATGCCTGCATCGCCGCCGACCAGGCGGCCAAGCTGGTAAAGATGGGAGAAAACTAGGAGAGCCTGGTCGGTTCCGACCGAGGCGGCCAAGTTAGTAAAGATGGGAGAAAACTGAGAGAGCCTGGTCGGTTCCGACCGAGGCGGCCAAGCCGGCCATGGGAGAAAACGATGACAAAATTTAAAAATGGTACTTGACTTTTAGCTGAGAAGCAGTTAAAATAATTACTGTTGCAGGGGATAAGCTGTGACATGTGCGTTTAGCTCAGCTGGATAGAGCGTTTGGCTACGGACCAAAAGGTCGGGGGTTCGAATCCTCTAACGCACGTTACTATCTATAGGTTTTGCAGGTGCTGTGCACCTTGCAGAGGAGTGGCGGGAAAGCTTTGAGTCAGGGCGTTCCTGCTTTTTTACTTTATAAGATTTTAAGCCATAATTTGACTTCACAGCGGAAGGAAAAGAGCCGGCATGAAATTGAAAAATTATAGACTGATTTATATAATCTTAACCATAATGGCAGTATTCTGTGGGCTGATATGGTCGGTGACCAATATAGGCTACGACGGAGAATATCAGATTTCCATGTCATATCGACTGCTCTCGGG
This sequence comes from Lachnospiraceae bacterium, assembly GCA_022797995.1. Classification (GTDB taxonomy): domain Bacteria; phylum Bacillota; class Clostridia; order Lachnospirales; family Lachnospiraceae; genus Acetatifactor. The sequence continues at coordinate 5,629 of JAAWLQ010000030.1, read as the reverse complement.
TGACAGGATGTTCCTTGAGATGTGGGAGCCCCATCAGACTTCCGCTTTTCTCCCTACTATTTTGATGTGGATTTATGAAAAGATTTTCCATACCACCAAAGGGATTGTGCTTTATCTGCAGATCTGCGGTATCCTGATCCGGGGAACCATTGCGGTTTTACTGTACAGAATATTCGGCAGGGCCCTGAAAAAGCCGGTGGCATACGGAATGGCTTTGCTGTTTTTTATGATTTCGCCAAAGGATTATGCGCTGCCGGAGTTTGCGAACATGCAGCTTTGGTACTCGGCTTTGGTGTTCTGCTGTCTGTATACCTATCTGCGGTCGGGAAAGCGTATGCTGCTGGCAGCGGCGGCAGTCTTCCTGTGTCTGGAGGTTCTGGCATATCCTTCCTGCCTGATTGTTTATCCGGGGATCATAGGATTGCTGGTATGCTATTCTGAAGACAGGAAGAAAGATATTCTGCTTTTTACCGGAGTCTGTGCAGGCCTGGGAATTATCATGGGGGGGTATTTTCTGCTTACCATTGGCCCGGATACCTTTGGCCGATGCCTGGAGGGAATGCTGGCGCTGGAACCCTCTCATACGGTTGGGATGGGCGCCAGGATACTTGAGTATCTGAAGGATGTTGCGAAGGTCATTCTTGTGTTCCTGACAGTGGGCGTGGGCGGATTTGGGATAAGCCGGATTTTGCGGGTGATTTTTTGCAGGACCGGAAAGTGGAATAACAAAGAGGATATAGGGGCAAAACGGCAGTTGTGGTTTTTATGCACTGTGGGAATTTTTCTGGCCGGATTTTTCCTGAATATTCTCACTGCGGAAAACAGGACAGCCTACAGTTTCATTTTGCTGTTTATTGTGATGGCTGGATTGTGGAACAGAAAAGTGCTTGCAGGGGAAGAAAAAAGATTATATCTGTGTCTGAGTGTGATAGGCGGGCTGGGATTTCTGGCCACATTAATATTGTCCGATATGCCACTGTTCCCTTCTGTTGCATATGGCTTACTTGCTGTTATAGCGGCATTGATACCGATTTCGGGGGGAGAGATATCGAAGGGAATCAGAAAGGAGCTGCTTTTCTGTTTTATCTGTTTTGTGGCACTTTTGGCATTCAGATGTGTCTATATCAGGACACCTATGACCGGAAGGGGACAGATCTGTTCCATTTTCTCGGATCTGTCTGTGGTACGTGTGGGACCGGCTCAGGGTATTATTACAGATGAAAAGGGTGCCTGCATACATCGTGACAGTTATCCCGAGTGGAAAGAATGGATTCGTCCCGGGGATAAAGTGTGGATTATAGGAGGTGTGGTGGATACGCTGGGGTATCTGTATGAGGACGTGGAGGTGGCCGGGCCGTCGACTATGTCAACACCTTCTTACAACAGTGCCGTTCTGGAATACTGGCAGCTGAATCCGGATAAATATCCGGATGTGATTGTGGCGGAAAGCTACATGGGGAATCTGGCATATGAGCTGCAGATAAATGCGTGGCTGCAATCCTGGCTGGAAGAGGAGTATCAGCCGGAACAGGTGATAGACGGAATATACTGGAAATATTATTTCAGAAAAAAGAGATAAGTGTTTATTGATTTGTCTGAACTTTACAAAAAGAGAGAAAGCCGAAGCGCATCTTCCGGTTATTGACTTTACTTTCCGGGAAAAGTATAATGATATCTGTAAAAGTGGCGGAGCGTGTGATGGAACAGGAAAGAGAGAACTTGCGTCAATGCAGAAAATGTCTGCTCAGAGACATGGCGGGACAGGAGGAATATTTTCGGTCACTGCGTGAATATATCGAGAATCTGGATGCGGACTTGAAGGCTGCAACATCCGTATACGAGGAAAGACTAGCAGTGTGCAGGCAATGTGATATGCTGCTGGAGGGAATGTGCCGAAGCTGTGGCTGCTATGTGGAGCTGCGGGCCGCGGTGGCGAAAAACAGCTGTCCCAGAGAATTCTGGCAGAAGATGGAATCACATTATATATGATATTTGGCAATAAATATAAAACAGATCACTGTGACAGAAAGGGAACAGGAACGTTCCATATCAGAGAGGAAGAGACAGGAGAACAGCGGCGGGAAGGCCGCGGACCGGGAGCGATATATGACGAAACAGGAATTTCTGGAAATGATGAGACTGGCATTGAATGGAAAGGTATCTTCCGGCCTCATAATGGAAAATCTGCGTTATTATGAGGATTACATCAATATAGAAGTACGTAAGGGCAGAAGCGAGGAAGAGGTGCTGGCAGAGCTGGGTGATCCAAGGCTGCTTGCCAGAACGATCGCAGAGACCAGCGGCGCGGGAGATGGGCAGTCTGCGGAATATACGGATCGGGTACGCCACGGCGGCAGTGAAGAATACAGACCCCGCGGCAGAGCCAGACAGCTTTATCTGAAAGTGCTTTCCAGAGTGCCCTTGTGGGTATGGCTGATATTGCTTCTGTTGATTGTGGTTGTGATTTTAAGTGTTGTGTTTTCCATAATCGGTGCAATTCTGCCGGTACTACTGCCTATTGTGCTGGTGCTGATTCTGGTAAAGGCATTTCGGGACTGGATCAATTAAAGAGGCAAAACAGGTGTGGTTGAAGTGGTACTAAAGTACCAGAAAAAGTACGCATATTTTTCGCGTAATTTTCCAATACTACTCCTGTAACTGATAACAGGGAACTGTAAGCAACAGTTTCCCACAGAAAAGCCGTTTAGCGGCAGGATGTGAGGAAAGAAATGGACAACAATAAGTACAACAACAGTACAAGCAATTCCGAGAATTGCAAGAACAGCCAGAACCAGAACAATCAGAATCAGAAGAACCAGAATAACCAGAACAAGAATCAGAACAACCAGAGCAAGAATCAGAATAATCAGGACAACAATTACTAAGGTTTTTCTGACAATAGGGACACTATTCAGGTGCCCCTATTTACATATTATGCGCAGGCTTGCGGAAGCTTGTTGCTGAGACGCGCGGAGAGGGATATTTCCCTGCTGGATTGTGGAAACGATAACATTTGAACCACATAGATAAAGCTGTATGTGGCGGACAGACTGTAGGGGGACAGGATGAGGAAATATGAATTGATTGCGCCGTGTCATTTTGGCATGGAGGCTCTGTTGAAACGGGAGATTGACGATCTGGGCTATGATATCACTGAAGTGGCCGATGGAAGAGTGACTTTTTTTGGTGATGAGGAGGCTTTATGCCGGGGGAACATTTTCCTGCGTACGGCGGAGCGGATTCTGATTAAAGTGGGAAGCTTTCATGCGGAGAGCTACGAAGAGCTTTTCCAGGGAACGAAAGCACTTCCCTGGGAGGAATACATACCGGAGGACGGGAAATTCTGGGTGGCTAAGGCCGCCAGCGTGAAATCAGGACTTTACAGTCCGTCGGACATTCAGTCGGTCATGAAAAAGGCCATGGTAGAGCGGTTGAAGGAAGTGTATCATGTCAGCTGGTTCTCCGAGGAGGGAGCCCGGTTTCCCATAAGAGTTTTCCTGATGAAGGACCAGGTGACGGTGGGACTGGACAGTACGGGAGAATCTCTGCACAAAAGGGGATACCGGAAACTGGTGGCACAGGCGCCGATTGCGGAGAATCTGGCCGCGGCGCTGATTATGCTGACACCGTGGAACGGGAACCGGATACTTGTGGACCCCTTCTGCGGCAGCGGCACGATTCCCATCGAGGCGGCTATGATGGCGGCAGGGATGGCGCCGGGTATGAAACGGAACTTTACGGCGGAGAGCTGGCCTGGGGTGGTGGCCCCAAAGGTGTGGAGGGATGCCCGTGAAGAGGCGGAAGAACTGGTGGATTTGCAGGTGAAGCCGGATATTCAGGGGTACGATATTGATGACCATATGGTGAGTATCGCCAGAGAGAATGCCAGGCTTGCCGGTGTGGAGCATATGATCCACTTTCAGAGGCGGGATGTGAGAGAGCTGAGTCATCCGAAAAAATATGGTTTTATTATCACAAATCCGCCCTATGGGGAGAGACTTCATGACAAAGAACAGATGCCCGCACTGTATAAGATAATTGGAGAGCGATTCAGGATACTGGATTCCTGGAGCATGTACCTCATATCCGCATATGAGAATGCGGAGCGGGATATCGGACGGAAGGCTGACAGAAACCGCAAGATTTATAACGGAATGATGAAGACATATTATTATCAGTATCTGGGGCCGAAGCCGCCCAGAGGGCAGGCTTCCTCCGAGGAGCCGCGGTGAAAACCAGAGCGGCGCGGAATGCGGATACGGAACGAGGAGAACATGGAAAAGAAAAAGATGATATTTGCCACAGGAAATGGGGGCAAAATGAGAGAAATCAGAATGATTATGGAGGATGCGGGCTATGAAATCCTGTCAATGAAAGATGCCGGTGTCCAGACGTACATAGAGGAAAACGGGAAAACTTATGAAGAAAATGCGCTGATTAAGGCGAGGGCAGTGTCAGAAATCACGGGAGAACTGGTTCTGGCAGACGATTCCGGACTGGAAATCGATTATCTGAATAAGGAACCGGGCGTATACTCGGCCAGGTATCTGGGGGAGGATACCCCATACAGCGTGAAAAACGCCAATCTGCTCAGCCGCCTGGAGGGCGTACCGGAAGAAGAGCGAACGGCCAGATTCGTATGTGCCATAGCGGCAGTATTGCCGGACGGCAGGGAAATCACTGTCCGAGCCACTGTGGAGGGCAGAATCGGCTATGAGGAAAGAGGGCAGAATGGCTTCGGTTATGACCCCATATTTTACTTGGCCGAGACAGGGAAGTCCACCGCGGAATTAACGGAGGAAGAAAAAAATCTGATCAGTCACCGAGGTAAGGCCCTTCGATTGATGAAAGAGGAACTCAGAGAGAGATGAAAGTATTGATTGTCAGTGACACGCACAGAAAAAATGATACCTATTTTAAGGTATTGGAAATGCAGAAGCCGGATCTGGTGATTCACTGTGGGGACGCGGAGGGCAGTGAATATGCTCTTTCCGAGGCGGCGGACTGTCCTGTACAGATTGTATTGGGAAATAATGATTTTTTCTCCTGTCTGCCCAGAGAGCTGGAGCTGAAACTGGGGTCTTTGAAAGTGTGGGTGACACACGGACATAATTATCGTGTGTCCATGGGAAATGAAATGATCAGGCGGGAGGCGATTTTTAAGGGAGTGGACATTGTAATGTATGGACACACTCATAAACCGGTGATTGACAGGAGCGGGAGCGTCATTGCGTTGAACCCGGGAAGCCTTTCCTATCCCCGCCAGGAAGGCCGCAGACCTTCTTATATTGTGATGGAAGTGGAGGGAAGAGAGGCCGAATTTCGGATTGAGTATGTGTAAAATTGTAACAGTTCAGACAGGGCACTGAACTGTTACGTAAAATTTCTTCGACTTGTAAAAATAATCGTGGAAATCTTGACAGATCAGGGTACGACGGGTATACTGAATACAGAATTTAAGAGTTGATTGCATTATCGGGGTGTGGCTCAGCTTGGCTAGAGCGCCTGGTTTGGGACCAGGAGGTCGCAGGTTCGAATCCTGTCACCCCGATTGTATTTTTTAGTGGGAAACCTTGATTTTACTGAGGTTTCCCATTCCCTTTGTCCCATTTTGTTTGAGAACAGTTGA
>JAAWLQ010000029.1 GCA_022797995.1 Lachnospiraceae bacterium | reverse complement strand
AAAATCATAATCGGAATGATTGGTGCTTCGGCAAGAAAGGTTCCCACTTCAACATAGCTCGTCTTCAGCAAATACCCTACTGCAACAACTGCCAACGGACTCTACAGAATCCACAGATCCGACAAATCCTGCGGACTCTACGGAACCCACAGAATCGACAGAATCCACAAAGCCTGAAGATACGTCAGGCTCGTCGGACGCTGCGGAATCCACAGCTCCCACAGAGTCAACAGATTCCGGTGACGTTTTGACTCCTGGAGAGTCTCTTCCGGATGACATAGAGAATACAGCCAGGTGGGCGCTGAATTGTGATGTGACGGAAGCAGAGCATGTACATACGGCAGACTGCTATAGAAGGGTCAGCTGCGGTACAGAGGTACATTTGCACGACGGGAACTGCTATAACGCAGACGAACTTATCTGCGAAAAAGAGGAACATACCCATGAAGGCCTGTGCTTCCTCTCTCCGGAAGAAAGAGAAGCGCTGGACCATGTCAGTCATCTGATTTCTGAGATACCCTCCGAGACGGAGATTACGGAAAAGGCAGAAGAGTGTCTGGAGGATGAGGATGCTTACGCCGCGTATATGATTCTTCTGATGCAGCAGGTGGAGGAAGCTTATAAGGCTTACCTGGCATTAGGAGAGGAGCAGCGTCAGTATGTGGAAAACGGGGAGTATCTGTTAAATCTGGTGGATATTCTGGGCACAAGAACACTGGAGGAAACCAGCAATGCGGATATATGGGGTGTGCTAGCGGAAGACGGCGCTTATATAGAGAAGATAGAGGTTAAGAATATAACAGACGGAACCGCGCCCTTTGACAGAGGAAAGCATACAGATGCATGTTACAATTCTGATAAGAAAGTGATCTGCACAGACCCCTCTCACAGGGAAGAGGATGATGGGGACGACACGCGGCCGGATAACCTGAGAGTCAGGACATATGACTCGGTAACCTATAAATTTGCCGTGAAGATGAAATCCTACAGCGATACTACCGGCTATAAAAATGCCAGGGTAAAGCTGGAGTTCGTTCTGCCTCTGACGTCGGATAAGGCGGAATTTGATCTGGCGGCCATGGCCTGGATGGATATGGAAGACCAGTATAAGCCTGTGGTAACCAATGAGAAACGTATAATAATTGTGAACGGAGCAGAAGAGGAAGTTGACTGCCAGGTGCTTACCTGTTATAAGCACTTGATTCCTGCCGGAAACGGATTGTCGGTAGTACCCGGCGACTTTGAGGAAAATGTGACGGTTAAGGTCAAAGCCATGAGGAACGGAGATAAATTTGCTCCTGTCTTCAGCGCGGCCATGGAATACAACCACTGGGGAGAGACCAACGGTGCCTGGAGTGATGAAACGCAAAGCTGGGGAGCAGTGCAGGAATGCCCGAAGGAAAATCACGGAGTAGAGAGGAAAAGTGTCCGTGCCAATGAAATCACCGTATCCGCGGCACCGAAATATAATATCCAGCTCAGAGGCGATTCCAGTTATATAGGGACATTTGACTTCAATACAGGAGACGATGGCAGGGCCCAAAACAAGGAAGCAGGTGAAGTAGTAGGCCGTGCAATCAAACTGGTTGCAACCCTGCAGCTTTACAACGATAACCGCTCCAAAGGATTGAAAGGAATCGAACTGCCTGATGCCAGTGAACCGATTACTTTCAAATTAAAGGTAAGCTCCGCTTATGGGAATAACGGAGAGCATAATACAAGCCGGGAATATATGCCTTTGCTATGGAGCTATGGAAGGAACTCTGTGGGAAATTATGGTGATCCGATAGACGGCGGGGACGGCCGCCCGATATTGGAAACCAACCGGGGTGCGGGGCTGGGACCCTATGGAAATGGTTTCGAAAATGCCTGTGATAACAGCGGTACCTGGACAGCAGTTCAGCAGGGGGATGAGATTACCGTAACTGTCAGCGGTTATACGGTGAACACAGATAATATGCCCCTGAGAAACGGAGACCGGGGAGATGTCATATACGGAGCGGACATGGGAATCGGCTGCTTTTCCGCCGGACAGCTCTGGATTGTGCAGCCTTACAATAAAATAGGTGAAAATTCTGCCTACCAGGGTCCTGATTACGATGTAGTGACACAGCATGGCGAAGGCGCCTTTTCCACAACGGTTACCGCGACGGATCTGAAAATGAAGACTGTCAGTGAAAGCTGGGTGCAGGATAGTGCGGGAAAGAATGATCATCAGATGAAGACAGACGATGACCGCTTTGCCGGAACACTGGACCTGACCTTGCCGGGTGGTCTGCAAAACCGGGTAAGATATGCGGATCTGAACAATTATGAGCAAGGCGTGGGAGTTAATGATAACAGGGATGGCCGTGACTTTGCCACTGTCGGTTCCGAGCTGAGAATCATGGGAGGGTTTACCTATCATACCAACAGAATAGAGAGAAACCAGCTTTACTGGGGCACTACATTGACGAAATTTTACGGGGAAGCCCTGACGCCGATAGAGGAAGGTGAAGATTATCTGATCGGGAATGAAATTGGGGCGGTGAAGCGGGCCGGGATGACCGTGAAAGCCTACTATGCCACCAAACAGGACGGAAGCGACTGGAAAAGTGATAAGGAATTGCAGAAAACCTATGAAGATGAGCTGATTTTCTATGAACGCATGAGTGACATTCCGGAAGGACATAAATGTGTCGGTATTCTGTACTGCTATCAGGGACCGGGGTTGAGCCCGGACCAGGAAGACAATGACTATCCGGACTACAGCGCTTTCCACAGGGCGAAGGTGACAGATAATATGGACTTTGCCGGAAAAACGTATATGCTTGCCTCCACCACACGCGTCTGGACGAAGGCAATGTTTGAAAGTGACGACAGATGGAAGAATAAGGTGGCAGACTGGAAGAATGCGAATGTTCTTGAGGGGATAGAAACGGGCAAAGGCTTTACCATTGACCTTGACAGGTTCCCCGCAGGATATCTGACCAGTGCCAATATAGGAGACGGTTATCCCGATGATGCAGATAAACCCACTGGACATCATTGGTATATCAAGGAAACTTATGCCGAGGACGGGAGCGGTATCCTGGGTACACATAATTCCGACTGGTCCCACTGGGGAGATACGCTTCTGATCATAGGATATAAGACGGAAATCACAAAGCATCTGCTTCAGAAGACAGGGACAAACGAGAAGGATACATTTAATCTGGATGCAAACCAGAGAGTGGTAGATTTTAAACTGCAGCCCGGTGTTCGCTATGACAATGTGGAAGGAAGCGGGAATAACAACGAGATTAAAACAGACGTTACAATCGTGGATATTCTGCCGGATCACCTGACCTATGTAAAGGGTTCCGCTTATTACGGTTATGACGGAAGCAAATTCACGGTTGCTCCTGAAAATGGCAACGAGGGTACCGTGATGAATTACATCCAGACCACGCCCAGAGGAGGTACCCAGGGGAAGATCGAAGGCGGACGGCAGATGGAGCCGGTACTCGGGGAGATTCAGGAGAAACAGGCCGACGGATCGACTAAGACATATCATACGCTGACCTGGACACTGGAAAATATTACAGTGGGTAAGGATGTACCTGCAATTTTCTATTCTGCTGTTATCGGAACCAAAGAAAATGCCAAAACGGATGTGCCGGAGGGCACCAGCAACCTGGAAAACAGAGTGTATATTACCTCCCAGTATGACCGCCGCGATCCCACCATAGAGAATCATAAGCTGGCCAAAGCGGGAATCACAGTCACCCGGGGAAGTGCCAGCTCCTATGGAAAATATACTTACCAGAGTGCGGTGGAGGAAGACGGCGAGATAGACTATGTGGTCTATTATAACAATAACTCAGAGAATCACACCTGGGTATCCATGATGGATACGATGCCGGCCCTGAATGTGACGACGGGAAATAACAGCATCTTTACAGGCAGTTATATACTGACCGGGTGGACTTTGGATATCAATGCCTGTGAAAAAGAGAAAGTTGTAATCTATTATACGGAGGATGAGACATACAAGGACAAAATATTAAAGGATTTAATTCCTGATAATGCCGGCGCAGATAATTTCTGGAAGCAGATTACACTGAACGCTGAAGGCACAATCAGCACCCCGGACACTGTCCCGGAAGGATGGAAGAAAGCCGAAATTCGGGATGACGGAACCATAGTGTTTGCAGGAGAAGGTATAAATCCTGCGGCTGCGGCGCCTGTGGCATGGGTTGTATTCGGCCAGCTGGAGGGCGGACAGAGTATCAATATAAATCAGAGAATCAGGCTTGTGCCGGAGAAAACCAATGAAAATACGGGAGCTGAGTCAGCTCTGTACAGGAATCTCGTTTCCAGTGATGATAAGCTGGTTGTGGAGACTCCCGTGGTGAGACGTACTCTGGAAGGTCTGACCTGGATGGACTATAACAGAAACGGGATTCAGGACACAGGAGAACTGCAGGATGGAAGACTATCCGGAATCAGAGTGGAGCTGTTGAAGCTCCGTGACGGAGGAGATCCCGCACAGGAGACAGATTACGAACCGGTTTATTATCCGGTAAAACGTCTGAGAGAAGGAGGCAATCCGGGAAATCTCAGGGACTATGAACTGTTCTACCCCACAGACGAATCACAGCTGCAAGAGGGCGAGACTCTGAAGCAGGTACAGATTTTTACCGGGCAGCAGACCAGCCTGAAGAGAACAGAAGGAGACTCTGTCAGCTATGAGAATGGAAGATATAAATTTACGGATTTACCCCCTGGAATCTATGGCGTAAGGTTTACTGACGGAGAGTATCAGATTTCCGGACTGCATGCCACTGTACAGGATTGCTGGAACAACAGCAGCGATACCGTCGATTCGGACGGATATCCTACGGTTGGCCAGGACAATGCTCTGGAAAAGACGGTTATCCTGGGAGTCGAGATGAAGAATGCAGAGACCATGTATGCCGAGCAGATGCTTCTGCAGGAGGAAAAATATCATGACAGCGGATTTTACGGGGAATCAGAGCTTACGATTCAGAAGGTTGACGAGGATGGGAATAAGCTGACCGGTGTGGAATTCACCATATCGGATGCCAGGGAGAATCTCGTTTCCTTCACCAGCAAGGACGGTGTCTACGAGGCAATTCCCACAGAAGACGGAGGGGCTCTTTCAGGGACTTACTACTATATTGTATCTGCCTTAAATACGGGTTTCGTCATTGGCATCGAGAATGATTCGGCCCGGCTGCAGGAAAAAAGGGAAAGTGACGATCAGCTCTTCCGGGTTTATCCCAGGGATGACGGGACGTTCAGCTTCTGGCATAAGGGAACTGAAAAGTGGCTGGATTTAGGCAGCTGGAAGATTGAAGATGGTTCCTCCATCCAGGTCTGGAAAGCGGAGAACACAGGAAATGAGCCTACAGACCAGGCCAATCATAAATGGTATGTCACACAGGATGCCAACGGATACTGCGAGATTCAGTCGAAACATGCCAGAGACCAGGGAACAAACAAAGCATTTCTGGATGTAAACAGTGCCGAGGTACGGGAAGGAAACATCATTCAGGCTTGGACACAGAATGGTACAGCAGCACAGAAATGGCGGTTGGTCCGGGCCATAAGTTCCGAGGAGACCACAACGACCCTGACGGTGAATGAGAGCGGAGAACTTCGTGTGGGAGGCCTGCTTCCGGGAGAATATACCATTTCTGAGATATGTGCTCCCACAGGTTACGCACTTTTAAAGGAGCCGGTCAAAATAAAGGTGGCCATCGACGGAAAGATTTCTCTGGCAGATCAGGATGGGGTAATCGAAGTTCTGCAGGTGGTAAATAAGAAGGCAGATAAGCTGTATGAGCTTCCTTCCACCGGCGGCATTGGTACCTATTGGTATACAATCAGCGGAACTCTGCTGATGATGGCGGCAGCGCTGATTTTATATAAGAAAAAATATGCGGGGAGGTGCGGAGAAGCTAACGGATGACAGGATTTCGTCAGCGTTCTCCAAACCGGGTCTCCGAAGGCTATGGGGGAGAACGCAGAGATGTAACAGGAATCATTGAAACTTTGGGCGATGCCCACAAAAAGAAAGGAAAAGGATATGAAAAAAGTGAAAAAGATTTTTGCCATGTTTTTAGCCATGGCGATGGTGCTGGGAATGTCGATGACGGCATTGGCGGCACAGGCAGACCCGCTGGACACAGCATTGAAAGATGACACAAAGGTAGCGACTGCACATGGATATCCCAGCAAGGATGACAAGGCCACGGTTAAAATATCCGGACTTGAAGGAAATCCAACCGTAACATTGTACCAGATTGCTGAACCAGAGTATGTGGACCGTGGATTGAAAGGCTTCAAATTTGTGGAGGGTGCCGAGGCACTTGAGAACAATCAACAGCCCACGGCTGAACAGATTACAGAAATTGCCAATGGAATCAAAGCTGGCACTGTTTCGGCAGCGGAAGTGAAACCGGAAGAATTGTCCTATACGGGTGATACTTACACCGGAAAGCTGGGGGCAGGCGCATATATTGCGATTATTGCAGGCGGAAGTGATGCCAGAACCTATAATCCCATATATCTGACAGTAACTTACAATAGCGAAGGTCAGGTGGTAGGTGGTACTGTCGGCGTAGGCGAGAGCTATCTCTGGGGTGCAACGGCTGTGGCAAAGCATACGGCTCCGGGGGTGAAGAAGGACATTGATGATACGACCACCACCACAGACTCTACCATTAAAGTAGATGGTACCACTGCTGATGTAAAGGGAGGAGAGACTGCCTCTCTGGGTGATACCATTGGTTATACGGTAAAGCCGAATCCCATGCCCAGTTATCCGAAAAATGCGGCAAACCAGACATTGTTTATCGCAGATACAATGAACACCGGCCTGACATTTCATTATGACTCGCTGGAAGTAAAGCTTCAGTATCCGGGTGGTAGTTTTTTGCAGGATAGTGAAAAGAAGGACATAGTGCTGAAGCCTGGTGCAGACGGCAGACTTCTTCTTCAGGCAGATTCCTTTGTGGGACAGGGAGAAGAGCGTGTAATCGGAACAGCAGCACCCACGAAGGCTGGTAAGGCACAGACGGATGCAGAGGGAGCTGACGGCTTTAACATCAACTTTAACTATAAAATGCTGATTTATGATGAAGCTGGGAACACATTTACTCCGGTTGTAACTTATAATGCGACCCTCAATGAAAGCGCAGTGGCAGGAAAGCCCGGACTTGAGAATAAAGTAAAGATTTATTTTGCCTCAAGCTCTGTCAGCGGCAGCACCTATGATGGGCTGGATGAGCCCACAGAGGGTGAAGATATTAAAAAGCAGGAAGACGAGGAAATTGTCTATACTTACAGGCTGGCCATCAGGAAAACGGACGATGCGGATACCCCCAATCCCCTTGGTGGAGCAATATTTGGAGTATATGCCGATGAAGAGTGCACAGAACTGGTCTGCACAATGACTTCTGACTCGAATGGTTATGCCATATCCAATCAGATTGGAACCGGGAAGGAAGAAAATGGTATATATTGGGTGAAAGAGCTTCAAGCACCCAATGGATATCAGCTGAATCCGGAAGCCTTTGAAGTAGAGGTGACTTGGGAAAAGGCCACAAGTAAGGTGGCGGTAACCACCACAACGGTTTCATGGACCACAAATGTAAACGAAGCGGAAAATCCTTCTGATCCGGAGCAGATTGGCTGGGCGAAGAGTGGAGAACTGAAGGCCATGGATACCTATGCTGATGCAGAAGCGGCAAAGGCAGATAGCGCACAGGCAGCCTATAAAAGGTTTGTGAGTGCATCAACCTCTACAGTGACAGGAACAATCGAGAACGATCAGGGTGCAGGCAGCGGAGTTGTAATGTATGGAAAAGACGTTATCAACACAAAACTGATTGCTCTTCCCTCCACCGGCGGCATCGGTACCACCATCTTCACCATCGGTGGATGCGCTATCATGATTGTTGCCGCAGGCCTGTTCTTCGCAACCCGCAGGAAGGCTGAGAAATAAGGTCAGCACGAAAGACATTAGAAAGTACAAAAGAAATACAAAAAGATACATAAGAAAAGGCAGAGAAATCTGCCGTACCGGGACGGCGTTGGCCGTCCCGGTCAAATGAAAATTGTTATCCCATGAATACAACAACAAGGAGAGTCCGGATGAAAAATAAAATGACAAAATTCATATTTGCATTGCTTTTTCTGGCCGGCCTGTCCCTGCTGCTGTATCCTCTTGTATCCAATGAATGGAATAATTACCGCCAGAGCAGGCTGATTGCTGCTTATGACGAAGAGGTGGCGGAGCAGAGTGCGGAAGGAAAGATTGACTATGCAGGAGAGCGGGCGGAGGCAGTGGACTATAACGAAATGTTGAAGCCGTACATCCTGCCGGATTCCTTTGCCGCGGCGGCAGATCAGGAAGAGCCTGACGAAGCTTACATGTCCGCTCTGAACCTGACCGGGGACGGCATGATGGGACGTGTGGAGATTCCGAAGATCAATGTGAAGCTTCCCGTTTATCACACCACGAAGGAAGCCGTATTGCAGGTGGCGGCCGGTCATCTGGAAGGCAGCTCTCTTCCCGTGGGCGGCGAGGGAAGCCATGCGGTGATTTCGGCTCACAGAGGCCTGCCCAGTGCTTCTTTGTTTACAGATCTCGATCAGCTGGAGGAGGGAGATTATTTTCTCCTGTATATATTGGATGATGTGCTGTGTTATCAGGTAGATAAAATCACCGTTGCGGAGCCTTCCGATACCAGCAGCCTGGCTGCGGAGGAGGATAAGGATCTGGTGACGCTTCTGACCTGTACCCCTTATGGGGTGAACAGCCATCGCCTTCTGGTCAGGGGAAGCAGGGTTCCCTATGAAGAAATCGAGGATGAGGCGGTGGCGGCCGCGGCTTTTTCCGGTCCCAGTATTCACACCAATTATCTGCTCTGGGTAGTGGTGGGATTATCGATTACAGGTGTATTTATCATTTTTATGTTTCTATATGACAGAAGGCGTAAAGTAAGAGTGGAGATGTCAGGCCCGAAGGAAAAGAGCGCAGACACTGAAAACACAATAGGACAGAAGCCTCTGACAATGGCAAAGCAGCAAAGAGATTCAGTCGGAACAGAGGCCGCAGAGAATGGGAGACATCTGACCGGGGCGGAAGCCGGTGGAGAATGGCGCGATGAATGGCCGGAAGGAGACCCGGAGGGCTGGAAGAACGACTGGCCGGAGGAAGAGCCATGATAAGGAAGCTTGCCAACATTCTGTTTGCCTTGATTTTCCTGATTGGTTTTGGTATTTTTGCCTATCCAGCCGTGTCTGACCAGTGGAATGCCTACCGTCAGAACCAGCTGATTTCTACTTATGACGAAGTGGTGGCCCGGATGGAAGAGGCGGATTACAGCCGGGAATGGGAGGCTGCAAAAGCCTTCAATGACACCTTACAGGTTAATGATTTCTATGGGGACGCTTTCGGAGACATGGAAGCAGATTTGGAGGACTCGGAGTACTGGAAGGTCCTGAACGCCGGGGGCAACGGTGTCATGGGATATATGACAATTCCGAAGATCAGCGTAAAGCTTGCAATTTATCACGGTACCGCAGACGATGTGCTGCAGACCGGTATCGGACATCTGGATGGGACGAAGCTCCCAATAGGGGGTGAAAGCAGCCACAGTGTGCTGGCGGCCCACAGAGGTCTGCCCAGTGCGAAGCTGTTCACAGATTTGGACCAGATGGAGCCGGGAGATCAATTTTACATTCATATTCTGGATGAGACATTTGCCTATCAGGTGGACCAGATTCTGCCCATGATAGATAAGGATGATCTGGAGGCACTGACCTCCGCCATGCAGGTGGTGCAGGGGCAGGATTACGTGACGCTTCTGACCTGTACCCCATATGGTGTGAACTCTCACAGACTTCTGGTACGGGGAACCCGGGTGGAATACACCGGAGAGGCGGAGCCCAAAGCGGAGACGCCGGCGGAAACCATGGTGCAGGCCGTTCAGAGCTACTACATGCTTTACCTGATTCTGACCATGGCTGTGGCAATGCTTCTGGGAAGCTTTATCATGGCTGTCAGAGGTATTCGGAGAAGGAAGAAGGCCCGCAAAAGGGCAGGGCAGGAAAAAATGGAATAAAGTTGGAACTAAAATCAGCAACAGGCCGTCCAGTGCCCCAGAGGACTTACGGACGCGGGCTGTGCGGCCGGAAGTTCTCTGCCCAAGCATGGGTACCGGACGGCCTGTTGCGGAACTGGAATCAGTATACATCCGAACAGCCCCCGGAGAAATTACAGACGCGGCCTGTGCGGCTGGAAGTTCTCCGCAGAAAAGGGGCTGGAGAGATGTATACGGGACTATAAATAGGAGGTTAAAAGGATGCACTTGAGGAAGAAGAGAATCTCGGTCATTTGCATGGTTGTCTGTATGGCGGTGGCTGCTGTCTTATGGAGCTATCCCGGGGTACTGGCTGCCGGACGGGTAGATATGACGCAGAAGGGGAGTCTGACTCTGGCACTGGCCACAGAGGACTCCGACCAGATGGGGCAGGATATGGCCCGCATGGAGGAGCCGATTCAGGTGTATGCCTGGAAGCTGGCCGATATGACAGAGGGAGGAAGGTATGAATTCCAGGGCGTATTTCAGGCCTTATCCATAGAGGATGATTCTTCTCAGGATGGCTGGAAGAACCTGACACAGGCTGCCATGGAACTGCTTTTTGAAATGGATGAGAAAGGACAGCCCACAGGGAAGCCTCTCACGGAGCCTGACTATAACGGAACAGTCAAAGTGACAGAGGAAGGAAAGCAGACTGAGACGGAAGGCTTCGAGAATATGGACCTGGGACTTTACTTTGTACTGGCAGACAATGGGAAGAGTCCGAAATATGAATATTCCTTTAATCCCATGATTATCTCGCTTCCCTGGTCCGAGTATCAGTATGCGGGCGGGAATGCTTCCGATACCTGGCAGTATGCCAGAGAGGCTACATTGAAGCCGGCCCGGGCACTGCGCTACGGCGATATTAGAATTGTCAAGACACTGACCTCTCACAATATGGCCCAGGGGGACGTGACCTTTGTGTTCGATGTGACAGCCAGAGAGGGAGAGGAAATTGTCTATAGTAATGTGGTCTCCGCCACTTTCTCTGCGGCAGGTACCCAGGAGATTCTGGTCAGTCACATTCCGGCGGAAGCGATGGTGACGGTTACAGAAGTCTACAGCGGTGCAAACTGCATTGTTACGGTAATTGACGGGGAGAGCAAGGCGGTGCTGGCGGCGGAAGAGGACGGAAGTACGGAGCCGGTTTCTTTCCGGTTTGAAAACGAATATGACGAGCAGGCCAACCGGGGATACGGTGTGGAGAATCAGTTCCGTTACAGGGTTGACCAGGAGACAGGACGCTCCGGCTATGAATGGAGTACAAATCGTCTTGATATCGGGGCAGGCGCGGAAGCCGGCGGAGGAGCCGGAGCTGAAACGGAAGCGGATGGTAACGAGGACGCCGGAACAGAAACGGACAGGAACGAAAACGTCTAATAGGAGGTGGCGGAAATGAGACAATCAAAGGGAACTTTATTGACGGCTGCCATCGCCCTGGCAATGGTAACCGGCATCGGCGCAGGCAGCGCAAAGGCATATTTTACTACATTTGCAACTGCTCAGGGCAGTCATGAGATTACGGTGGGGCCCGAGACGCAGATCACGGAGGAATTCTCCAACTGGACCAAGCACGTCAGCCTGAAGAATACGGGCGATGTGGAATGCTATGTGCGGGTGCGGGCTTTTGCCGGTAATGCATTCGGACTGGAGTACACCGGAAGCACGAAATGGTATTCCGGCGGCGACGGGTACTGGTATTATGATGAGATCGTTCCGGCCGGCGGCGAGACGGAGATTCTGGATGTGAAGATCGAATTGCCTCAGGTGACAGACGAACTGGGCAATAAGGTGCCTTATACCGAAGACTTCAATGTGGTGGTGATTCAGGAATGCACGGCGGTACTGTACAGAGAGGACGGCACGGCTTATGCCGACTGGAACGGGAAGCTGGAGAGCGGTTCCGACCGCTATGAATGGAAGGAGGAAGAGGCAGACAATGAATCGTAAGAAGAAAAAGAAGGCATTCATTCCTTCCGGAACCCTTCTGTTGTTTGGGGCGGCGGCAGGTATGCTTTTGTTCAGCGCCGTTGGAAGTACAAGGGCGGCTCTGACTTATTATTCGGAGACTTATTCCGCACAGATTGATGTCCAGAGCATTGGTGTCACTTTGCTGGAAAATGACCAGGTAATCAGCTACAGAGACTATACCCATGCGGATGATGAGTGGTACGAGGCGTCCGGGAAGCTGCTGCAGCTGCCCGAAGAAGAAAAGTGGCAGATCGGCAGAACCTATGAGGCAAAGCTGAAGGTGAGAAACAGTGGAGCAATCGACGAATATGTGAGAGTGAAGCTGTACAAATATTGGGTGGATAAAGAGGGAAAACGTCTGCCTTATCTGTCACCGGCGCTGATTGATCTGCATCTGTTGACTGACGGCGGATGGATTCTGGATGAGAATGCCACCACCGCCCATGTGCGGGAGGGTGACGGCAGAGACGGCGAAATGATTGTATTGTACTATGACAGAGTGTTGACAGCTGTGGATGAGAATGGCAGTTATGACGAGACTTCGCTTTTTGCGGACAGCATTACTATAGACAGCAGTGTGGCCACAAAGGTGACAGAGTATAAATCCGTGGACGGGTCAAAGATTTACACAGTCTATGATTATGACGGAGCTTCCTTTGTACTGGAGGCCGAGGTGGATGCGGTCCAGACCCACAATGCGGAAAATGCTATCAGAAGCGCCTGGGGCGTGGATGTGGAGATCGGCCAGGACGGAAGCCTGCGGCTGAAGTGAAAATCAGATCGGCCAGGTTGAAAGCGCGGCTATAGCAGAAGCAGGATCAGCCGGGGTGACATTCTGTGGATGGAAGAGGGATGAGACGGCAGTCTGTAGTCCAGGTTAGAGACGAGTGTAGGATTGTTGCGGAGGCGGAACGAAGATAGGATGGGAGTTGGCATGAAGAAGAGAAGAGTTGGATGTATGACGCGGAAGGCCATGACAAAAAGCAGTGTGCTGGCAGGCTGGGTACTGTCGGGCGTTCTGCTGGCCGGAAACGGGATGACAGTTCATGCGGAACATTATACGGGAGATCCGGACTGGGCTGTAAATTTTACAGGCAAAGGGATGGAAAGCAATTTCAAGACAGCCGATATTAACGATGCTATCTATGACCTGCAGCCCGGGGACAGCATTGATATAGCGCTGACTTTGAAGAATACGGGCGGAAAGGCCACGGACTGGTGGATGACCAACAAAGTGCTTCGGTCCCTGGAGGATACTCAGAAGGCGGCGGCAAGCGGCGGATATACGTATACATTGATATATCAGCATCCGGATGGAGTCAGAGAGACGCTTTACAGCAGCGAGACGGTAGGCGGTGAAAAGGACGGGAGCGCACCGGAGGGACTTCACGAGGTGACGGATTCTCTGAGCGAGTACTTTTATCTGGACAGTCTGAAGGCGGGAGAACAGGGGGCTGTTTATCTCTCAGTGGCACTGGATGGAGAAACCCAGGGCAACACATATCAGGACACTCTGGCCGATCTGACGCTGAATTTTGCGGTGGAGGAGACCAATGTACCTTCTAATCCTTCCGACCCGGGAGACAATGACGGCGGAGAAGAACCCGGAGGAGAGAATCCGGGAGGCGGAGGAAACCAGCCCGGAGGCACAAGGACACCGCCGAAGACAGGAGATGAGACGGATTTGATGTTATATGCGGGGGTTTCTCTGGTTTCAGGGGTGGGCTTACTGATTCTTGCCCTGCTTAGTCTGAGAAAGTCCAGAATGGAGAAGAGAGGGGGAGAGAGCTGATGAAAGCGGTAATCAGAATGGCTTCGGTTCTGGCGGGTCTGTGCCTGATCTTTACTTCTTCCCTGACCTGTCTGGCAGCGGAGAGGAGCTCTTATACGTATACGGTTACTTTCAGCGCAGGGGATCAGGGAACTTTGAGCATTGCGGACGGACGCTCCATATCGGTGACAGGGGGAGGAGATTACCGGATTTCCCTTTCCGAGGATGGCAGAACCGTAAAGATAACGGGACTGACGCTGGCCAATCAGGTGAATTTCCAGAACAGTGCGGTTATTCTGGAAGAGGACAGCAAGTATTATGTCAGGGGGGTCCGCTGGAGCGGATGGGATAATAATACGGTAGCATTTGCCTCTTTTCCAGTAGAGTGCGACCAGGATTATGTGGTTGCCTATGGAATAAAGGGTGATTTGACACAGTATACTGTCAATTATACGGATGCAGACGGAAATGCATTGTATCCGCAGCAGGTTTATTACGGAAATGTGGGAGATAAGCCTGTCCTGGCCTATCTGTATATAGAGGGATATCAGCCCCAGGCTTATAATCTGACCCGGACGCTGCAGAAGGATTCCAGTAAGAATGTATTCGACTTTATATACAGGCCGATTCCGGCAGGAGACGGCGGGGGAGGCACTACCACACCCGGAGGAGGAACGGGGGTACCCGGCGGTACGGTGACACCCGGGGGCACGGTAACCCCACCTGGCGGGACAGCAACCGCACCCGGCGGAATGACGCCAGGAGGGGCAGTGACACCCGGAGGTGATGCGGGAGTTCCGGGAGGCGACGCGGGTGTTCCCGGAGGAGAGGTTCAGACACCGGAAGATGATCAAACAGTTAATCTGCCGGAAGAAGATTTGCCCTTGACAGAACCGGAAGAAATCGTGAACCTGGATGACCCGGATTTACCTTTGGCCAATTTTGATAATGATCAGGAAAATGACAGTACGGTGGCGGGAGCAAACCGCAGGATGCTCAGATATACCTGGATGGCGGTGGGAATCGGGCTGCTGGCCCTCATTGCCGCGGCGGCAGGGGCGTATGTCTATCGGAAAATGAAAAAGGTGCGGAAGGCGGATAAGGAAGCCGGAGATGAAAAAGGATAACGGATGAAGAAGCAAGTACTTTGTAACTGCGTGTCCCTGCTGATTTTGCTGGCGGTGGTGGCGCTGTGTATTCCAATGACGGTTCCCAGGCTGTTGGGCTATGATACGTATACCGTTGTGAGCGGAAGCATGGAACCGGCGATTCCCACAGGGAGCGCGATCTATGTGGAGACAGTGTCCCCGGAAGCGGTGGCGGCCGGGGATGTGATTGCCTTTTACAGCAGAGGAGCGGTTATCACCCACCGTGTGGTGGAGAATCTGGTGGTGAGCGGTGAGTTCGTCACAAAGGGAGACGCGAATGCGGAAAATGATGTCACCCCGGCGCCTTACGAAGCGTTGATGGGCCGGGTGGCATTTTCCGTTCCTTTTCTGGGAAATGTGATGGCGGTCTGTTCCGGTACCACGGGGAAGATTTACCTGGCCTGCGGGGTGGCAGGAGCAGTACTGTTGCAGCTGGCCGGCAGCCTTCTCCGGACGGACAGGAAGCAGGATAGCAGGGAAGACAACGGGCCGGACAGAGGCCGATGAAGCAGGAGCAATCGATGGAGGCAAAATGAAAAAGGCAGTTATGATTTTTGCTGCTGTCATACTGGCAGCAGTATTTTTGATGTCCGGATATCAGGTCTGTCTGATCCTAAGGGAGACGAAGAGCGCAGAGAGCACATACCAGGACCTGAATCGTTTTGTGACGCTGCCGGGACAGGCGGGTAATGGAACCGCTGCCGGGACGGAATTTGGAAAAGACGGAAAGAAATCTCCGGAAAATGGGGCGGATTCTTCGAAGAACGGAGACGGAAGCGGGAGCGTGATGCCCGGGAAGGAAGCTGCCGGAAAAGAAGAAAACTGTCCTGAAGTGGACTTTGAAAGTCTCAGAGGGATGAACAGCCAGACAGTGGGCTGGATATACGGCGAAGACACGAAAATCAATTATCCCGTGGTTCAGGCAAAAGACAATGCTTATTATCTGGACCATATGTTTGACGGACAGAAGAATGCCAATGGATGCATTTTTCTGGACTGCGGGAATCAGATGGATTTTTCCGATTCCCACAGTATCATCTACGGTCACCACATGAAGAGCGGCGCCATGTTCGCCGGGCTCTCCCAGTACAAGAACCAGGCGTATTATGAGGCACATCCCCGGATGCTTTTGCTGACGCCGGACGGGAATTATAACGTGGAGCTTTTTGCAGGATATGTGGCCGACGTGGAGGAGGACGCATGGCAGATCGGATTTGAGTCGGAGGAAAACTTCTCGGACTGGATAGACCGGAGTATGGCAAAATCCTGTATTTCCACGGATATCGTGCCGTCCACTTCAGACAAAATCCTCACCCTGTCCACCTGCAGCTATGAGTTTGAAAATGCGCGTTTTGTGCTGCTGGGGATTCTGAAATTCCGGGAGGGTGAGGAGAACGTCTCAAATGTCAGTTCACTCCGTCAAACAATTGTTCCAGATTAATCTTTATATGTGGGAAATGAATTAAGCGTTAATTCGTTTTTATGTGAAATAGCTTGACAAAACTTCGAAAATGAATTATCATCTTTTTATCAAGATAAATCTGTGAAAGGTGCATCTCGCACATTCGGGCAGTTTCTGCCGAAATTTTTCACACACATTGGCAGGGACAGTCTGAAAAGCATTTGGGAAATATTCCGTGTCTCTGCCTGACAATTTCAGAAAGAGAGGATACGATATGATTCCCAAAATGCGATTTGTGTCGGCAATACAGCGGCGTATGCGCCGTCCGCTGAAGTACTTTTTTGCGAACCGGAAGGTGAAGGACCGGCTTTTCTGTTACATTTTCGAGCGGGACAAAAAGGCTTTGCTACAGCTTTATAATGAGCTGAATGGTACGGATTACTGTGACGAGAGTGCTTTGCAGATTGTCACACTGGACAATGTGCTGTATATGTCCATGAATAACGATGTGGCTTTTATGTTGATGGGAACGCTGAATTTGTATGAGCATCAGAGTACGCTCTGCCCCAATTTACCTCTGCGGTTTCTGCTTTATACGGCCGCGGAGTATGAGGCCTATGTGGGGCGGGAACAGGACCGGATTTACGGGAGTACTCTGATCAGGCTCCCGACACCTCGCTGCGTTGTGTTCTACAATGGAGATGATAAGATGGAGGATGAGCGAATTCTGCGGCTGACAGACGCTTTCATGGAGGAACCGGGAGAACAGAAATCCTGTCTGGAACTTACGGTGCGTGTGTTAAATATCAATCATGGATGCAATCAGAAGCTGATGGCAGGATGCCGGAGGCTGGAGGAATATTCCTGCTTTGTGGCGAAGCTGAAAGAGTATCAGAAGAGGTATGGTTCCACAAAAGAGGCTGTGGATGATGCAGTGTCATACTGTATAGAACATGGAATCCTGACGGACATTCTGATACCATTGAGTGCGGAGGTAAAGAAAATGCTGTTGACGGAGTATAATGAGAAAAAAGTGATGGCATGGCTGAAAAAGGAAGCTCGGGAAGAAGGCAGAATAGAAGGACAGCAGGAAGGCAGAATAGAAGGCTGGCAGGAAGGTAAACTGGAAGGCGGAAATCAAAAGGTGATCAGCCAGGTCAGGAAGAAAGCCGCCAAAGGCAAATCATTGGAAGAGATTGCAGAGATGCTGGAAGAGGATATTTCCCTGATAAAGGAAATCAGCGAAATGCTCAAGGACCATCCCGGCTGGAGCGATGAGAGAATCAGTGAAGAGTTGAAAAGAATGGATTAGTAAACGCAGCAGATAATTTTTTATAAAAACTGAAAGGAAAAGGTTGACAAAATTCAAGAATGTTAGTACACTAACAATATAGTTAGCGCACTAACATTCTTGAATTTTGTCAATAAGGAGCTGGTGAAATGTGCTTCCTACAGTTCAGGACAACAGAATTTTGGCGAAGCACAAATAGAATCATCTGTGATGACAGTATCTTGTCAGGGTGCGGCTTCTGCCGCCTGAGACAGGATAGAGGAAGGAATTTATGGAACGGGAAATGAGAATTGCATTTGTACTGCGGGAGATTCATAATCTGTGCAAGCAGGCCATACATAAAGCACTGCCCAGATTCGAGAAGGGCCCGAAAAGCCAACTGCAGGGAGGAATACTGGGGTATTTGTACTATCATATGGGGGGGCCTGTGTATCAGAAAGACCTGGAAAAAGAGTTCCGGATATCCCGGGCTACGGCTACCAATACGTTGCAGGTCATGGAACGGGAAGGACTGGTGGTACGCCGGGCGTTGGATAAGGATGCCAGGCTGAAACGAATTCAGCTGACGGAGGAAGCCTATCGGAATCACCGCCAGATTGAAGAACACATGAACCGGATGGATCAGCGTATGCTGGAGGGGATGTCGGAGGCTGAGACAGCGGAGCTGCGCAGGCTGTTGGGAATTGTGATGAAGAATCTGGAGGCGCTTACAGAGGAGCTCAGCGGGCAGGAGATGGAAGAGGCCGCACCCATGCCAATGGTAAAGAGTCCGCCGGAGATAAGGACTTAAGGGCCGGAAAACGGATAGACAATAGAATTCAGGAACAGAATTCTGCTGTCATGAATAAAAATCAACATTTACAGGGAAAGGCAGGAAAAGAGTCATGTTGAAAACACTTGGAGCCCAGATTAAAGAATTTAAGAAAGACTCCATTCTGACCCCGGTCTTCATGATCGGGGAGGTAATTATGGAAACCATTATTCCGCTGCTTATGGCGTCTATCATTGACAACGGCGTAACGGCGGGCAATATGAAGCACATTTATCTGATTGGTGTGCTGATGGTGGGAACAGCGGTGCTGAGCCTCGTATTTGGCATTCTGGGAGGGCAGTTCGG
>JAAWLQ010000028.1 GCA_022797995.1 Lachnospiraceae bacterium | reverse complement strand
GTTCCGCAATCTCAAACTCCTTATTCAGAAAACCTGTTGTCGAAGGAATCATTACCCGCCTCCTATCCGGTCAACCACAATGAACTTCTGACCTTCCTGCTGTCTGATCAGAATCACTTCGTCTCCGAGTTCCAGTGCATTATGCATGAGAAAGTTTTTCTGACCGGTAATCTCATGACAATGTGGCACTTCCACATATTCCGTATCTCCTCCGTCGCTTTCCGCATGCCTGTGCCTGACCTTATGGCTTTCTGTTTCCCATTGCACTGTTACTGTCGTCATATAGTCCGTTACATTCCGCGTCAAAATCAGCTGTCCTTCCCCCAGAACCATTTTCTGTTCCACATTGATTTTCAGAGGCTTTACTGATACAACCTCTCCAAAATATACGTTTACCGGTTTTGATGCCTCCTGGGCCTCCAAAGCTGCCCTTTTCATCTTCTCCACCAGTCCTGTGGCATCAGCCAATAAAATCACCTCCCCGAAACGTCAGGTCCATACGATGTTCGTTTTCCCTGTACACATGTCTGCAGCTCTCCACCAGCATAAAGTTAGCCAATTTCAAATCTCCCAGATCCAGATTTACCACTACCATGCTGCCAGCCCTTACCCGATTATCTCCCAGCACGTTTTCAATTTTCAGATTACGGGTTTTCCTGTTATACAGCTTCAGTAGCGTATCCACTTTTGCCTGCCCGTTCTCTCCCTTTTTCAGGGTATCAAAATACTGCAGAATCCCCCATCTGTTGATATTTCCGGAATCCTGAGCTATGTAAACCTCCCGGAACCCGGTTTCCTCGTTGTCATAGGTCAGTTTCACCTTGTTGTATGTACTGTCATCTATAGAGGAAGTATATTCGAAATTCTCGCCTGTCTCTTCATCTATCATCAGATAGGCCCCCGGGCTTCCCACAACCATGGAAGACAAATGCTTCAAAGTAAGCTTCCCGAAATCATCATATAATACAAATAATTCCCCTGTGTTCATCAAGGTCAGATCAAGAGCATTCTGCACCATATCGAACAGAGCGGTATTTTCCTCTACTCTGGATTCAATGACATAATTGGTATTCTCCAGCGTACCTACATTTAACGCATAATCTGCAGCCAGTATCCGCACAAACTGATCTGCCGTCTTATTCTCATACACTATGGTATCCTTGTTTTTCAGATAACGCAGCTGATCATACGCCGTGACATTGATAATCTGTTCCCTGGACCGCTTCTGCTTAAATACAAAGCCAAAAAAGACAGGATTGCCATCCTCTTTCAATCTCACTGCGCTTCCCTCCGAAAAATCGAGAAGATCATCTTTTAGTACCTTAAAGGTCAGCTTGCCTGGCACGCCCTTTCTTTCTGTGGTCCACTCAATTCCTTCCTCTACCGCCGGAAGATATACCTTTGTCCCGGTCTCATTTCCAATCAATAGTTCAAGTGCCATTTTGCTCCTCCTAAGCAGCCGGAATTGTCAGTACCTGCCCGGGATAAATCAGGTTTGGATTTCCTCCTACCACACTTCTGTTCGCATTGTATATCACCGTATACTTTGAACCGTTTCCATAGAACTTTTTTGCGATATTCCACAGGCAGTCTCCCTTTACCACCGTATAAGTCTGCGCTGCTGCAGGAGCCGGAGAAGCCGTCGTCTCCCTTCTGGGCTCAACGCTTGCTCTCGGCCTCTCCATGTTGAAACTGATATTTACCGTCTTTGTCCCATAATCCCGCCATTGTTTCAATTTTATTTTCACTGTCAGGTCAAGTCCGTCTTTGGCATCCTCTGTAATCTTATAATCTTCCATGGAAACCTTAATGTTGGTATCAAACAGCCCTTTCCCGGCCGGATCCCGCCGGCATACAATAAACTGAAACGGCTTCATACCGACTTTCAGCTCTTCAAAGTAATCCAGGAAAAAATCTGCTCCTTTGAACCCTGATTTATACACTGCATATGGATACCTGACCTGCGGTATTGCACATTCAAACTCAATATCCGTAAGCTCCGCTTTTTTCAGAACATTGATTTCTCCCTCGTTTATCAAAGTAACCGTTTTATTGGCATTATTTATTTTGATGCTCAGCTTAGACAGAGGGACCGGCAGCAAGCATTTCCCCAGATAAAAGTCATATCCGCTGTTTATCATTATGCATGCACCCCTTCCGTCATAATCTCGATCGCTTCTCCCAGCGCATCATCCAGACCGGAAACAACACCGTCCAGATCCATACCGTTTTTAATCGTATTGTGATTGGTCTGCTCAATATTGATTTCAGCGGTGGTAAACCGATTCACTGCCTCCTGCTCCGCAATGTCCCGAAGATACTTCAACTCTTCCTGCGTAATGTCCATAGCGTCGGCCATCGCTCCGGTATTCTCCGCGATATCTGCAATGCCGCCTCCGATTCCTCCGGCAGTCAACGCTCCTGCATAGTCCTCCGCCGATGGAATCCCGTCTATTGCAAACAAAGAGGCTGGGTCAAAATTCGAAATTGTATCTTCAATGCCTTTTCCGAAAGAATAGCCTGCGTCCCAGGCATCCCCTACAGAAATGTAATCCAGCCGATTTATAGAGGTATAATCTTCCGGCTCCGGCCCCAGCCAACTTGCCAGATCATCCTTAACGCCACGCATGGAGGAAGTGATTGACGCCACCTTTTCCAGCTCTCCCACATTATCAATATTTATACCCGGGATATGATTTAAGGCATCAATAATCCAGTTAATCCCGGATATGGCCAGATTCGCTCCACTGATAAATGCATTGGCCAGATTTGTGGCAACTTCGTCAAAGCCTTCCGTCGCAGCGATGCAGAAATCCAGAATCATGTTGCCCAGATTGACGAATAATTTCTTTGTGGCATATACCGGATGGGTCCACACATTTGCAAACCATTCCACCAGAGACGCCACATAATTATAAATCATGATAAACCGGTTAATCACAAACGCCACCCAGGATGCAAATACCCCGGCAATTACCCCGGTTGCAGAAATGGAGGTCCCCTCGAACTTGTTTATAGCCGCAATCGCCGCATAAAACGCCGCCACCAGAGCTATCACCAGCACAACTATCCATACAATAGGACAGGCATACATGGCAGCATTTAATCCGTTCTGAGCCGCAATCTCCGCGGCTGTTGCCGCTGTCAGAGTTCCAGTCGCCGCCGCATGCATCATCTGGGCCGCTGCCATGGCAATATGTATTCCATGACTGACTGCTTCAATTGCATTCGCCTCTAACTGCCATCCATAATATACCGCCAGTGCCACTGCTACACCGTAAATAATGGGGGACAGCCATGACCAGTTATCAGAAACCAGCTGCGCACCGCCAATCATTAAGTCGAATATTTCCAGTGCCAGACCTGCCACAACTGACAGCGCATCAATGGCATTGTTCACAAGCACCTGAAAAGATTCACTGTTTCCAATCTCATTCATCCGTCGAAGGACCGGCTGAAATGCCATGAGTGCATGATTCTCAAAGGATGTCCAGATCTGTTCGAAGGTTTTTGGCATGCTCTCAAACTTTGCATTGGTTTCATCCGCTGACGCAAACATAGCGGCCTTTACAATATCCGCAGTGATTTGCCCTTCCGCAGCCATATCTTTTAACTGCCCCTTTGGTACCTCCATGTAATCTGCAATCGCCTGGATAATATTAGGTGCCTGCTCCAGAATACTGTTATATTCTTCTCCTCTCAGGACACCGGATCCCATAGCCTGTGTCAGCTGCAGCATAGCTGCATCTATCCCGGAAGCCTCTGTTCCAGCGATTACGAACTGTTTGTTTATCTGCTCCATAAACGCAATAATCTCTTCTGAGCTTCCAAACGCATCACCAGCCATGAGTCCCAGTTTGGAAACCGCATCCGCTGTGGCCTGGTAAGATCCCCTTGCACGCTCTGCAGAGAGAAAAATCATATTCTGTAAATCCTGCGTTGTCTGCAGCCCGTCATTCATCATATTCAGACGTGCAGCAGTAGACACCAGCTGATCGGACAAATTCAATGCACTGGAAAGAGACTGAATTGTTACATAGGCAGCAACCGCCCCTCTGATTGTCTGCATCAAGCCATCTGCTTCATTTGTACCTTCCCGAATCTCTCTGTTAAATCGGCCCTGTTCATCCACATTATCCCGGATATACCGCTCTGTATTGCCAACAGTTTGAGATAATCTCAGGTAAGCTTCATTTGCCTCCTGCATATCCATATTCTCAACGGCACGATTAAGCTTCTGCTGTTCCTGCACGGTCTGATCCAGCTGCCCTCTTAACGCTTCCAGTTCCGCATTTGCAGCATCTGTCCCCATATTCAGAGGATTATTTTCAATCATCTGAATACGCTGCTGAATCGCCTGCAGGCGGTTTTGCATATTTGTCAAATCTGCAATACCACCTGGCGGAAGGAAATCCATATCTGCCGCATGTTGAATTATTTTTTCCTGCGTCTGATTCAAAGCATTCAACATATCATTTGCACTCTGAATCTCCATTTCAAAACGATCTATTCCAGTATTTGTGAATATCTCCAGGTTATCTGCTTGCCAGGTAACCGGTGCTTTCACAGGATCCGGCTGATAGGACGGTGAGTCAGCAAAAGAAGTCGTAACAGGCAGGGTAGCTGAATCAATATTCTGCATTGCGGCATCAAATTCCTGCGTCGCAAGTGTGGCCTGAACCAGCTGATCCCGTATTCCCTGGATCGCCGATGTGTCAATCGGTTCACTCATTGTGGCCTGCATTTGCTCCATGGTGGAGACTGACATATTTACCGCATTGATAATGGGCATCAAAATGTTGGTAAAATTATCCTGCAGTTCGATTGCTGAACTTATGGATCCCATCCCTGTCACCTCCCGCTTTTCGCCTTCCTCTTTAATTCCTCTTCTTTTTCTTTGTCATTCTTCATCTTTACTTTAATAGCCGCTATGACAAAAGCTTTTTCGTTCTCATCCAGATTCAGGAAAACAGAAGGCAATATATGTAGTTTCAGAAGGGCATAGTAAGCAAAATTTGCTTCTCCATCCCCTTCCTCTATCAGTTTTTTGCTTCTTCCACCTTATCATTAAAAGATACGTCAAAGCCCTGAAACCGCTGCACAAAAGCAGCAAGGTCATTATATTCACCGGGATCATCCACCATGGCAAGCAGAAGCTCCTCCGGTGTCTTAACCCCATAAGAATCCTGCAGTTCAGCATCCAGCAGATCCGGCACTACCACCGATGCTGTGATCATCTTCTTGACATACTTTCCGGTCTGCAGTTTTGGCCGGAACATATTGGGCTTACCAGTGACCGGGACTTCAATCATGCACTCATCCCGCAGCGTCTCATTTTTCTTCGATGTAATATGCCGGAATTCCCATTCCAGCGGCTTCCCATTCTCATCACAAAGAGACTTTGTGGGGGCATACATCTCATTCTTTTTTTCAATCTTATTTGATTTCATGAATTTACTGAATTTTGACATCTCTCATTCTCCTTCATTTTTTAATGCTGTTCCCCTGCAGAAGTTCTCTTGAACCCTGCACAGGGGAATTGGTTCAATTTGTAGCAAAACCACTCATTTCCTTAAATTTCTCCGGCAGATCCCAGTCGTCAAAAGTACCTGAAAGATCTTCGTCCAGAAGCTCCTCACCCGCCTGGAATTTCGCAAGCGTAAACTTATCGCACAGACAGTTTCGGTGGATAACGGTCTGCCGGCCCACCGAGCTGGTAGGGTCTTCGTTGCTCACCTGAATCTCAAAATAAACCATCTCTCCTGTTTTCTGATAATTGTTGGCCATTTCCCTGAAAACTGACTGGTTATAGTGGGCCTTTCCACTCCATGTGCCTTTTCCACCGGCAGGTTTATGTCCTGCGCCCACCTTGCCCAGTATCGGAACTTCCTTAATGGTTACATCCCACTTGCTCTCAAATTCTGTCAAGCTCATGAAATTGTAACGTCTGCCACTGATTGTAATAAAGCATTCTGCAAGACTGCCGTATACGGCATCTTTTGCATCCATCGTCTGACTCATTTTTTCTCATCCCTCCTTACGACACCGTAACTGTCATATACAATTTCCCCATGGCATTTACAACAGTCACCTCACTGGATACCGTCACCGACTTTTTCGTATTCCCCGGTTCCACATTCACACCGCTGTCCGAGAAATCCTCAATGGCCTGAATCTGTTCCAGCTGCCTGTAATAGGCCACGATATCAGACCAGAGCGAAATACGCCCCGCCGCATCATTTGGAACAACCCCCAGATACTTTGTGTTGAACAGAACCGCAATATCATTCCCGATCTGGTCAATCACCCGGATGGTCTGATTATCCTTGAAAATATCTCCCCTGGTATCCGAAGTGGTAACCATGGTATTGATATCCTCCAGCACCCGGATATCCGTTCCTACTCTATGGAATGTATACTTGCCTGCCTTGATTGCTTCTTTGAGCTGGTTCTGTGTATAGGGTGTCTCCACTGTAAAGTCTCCATCATACTTCTTATTCTGGTTGCTCTTGTTCACCGCACAGCCCGCCGAAGCTCCGGTCACCCAGTACACAAGACTTGCCGCACTGCAGCCTTCGTCAAGCACTTTATTGTTTACGCTGATGACACCCATATAATCCGCCTTTGCGTAATCATAAAGCACCAGCTGGAACTTAACTCCCATTTCATCGCGCAAACGCTTATTGTATGCCGCATACAGAGCCTTCGTGGTATCATCAGTTACAACCACACCCATGGTGTGAAAAGAATACGCTTCTGCCTGATCCAGATAGGCCTGATGTGCGGCGCCGTTTGCTTCCCCATTCTCGCCACCTGTTAAAGGAATACCAGCCGTTGCTTCCAAGGAGATTCCGCTTTTCCATTTCACAAAAGCATTGTCTGTCAGGTCATCCGCTTTTGAAACAGTCTGGTCATCAACCACACTGGATCCTAAAATTGTTTTTACATCAAACAGAGACTCGTCATCTGCATTTACCTGAACCACAATTTTCAGATCGTTTCCTCTTTCCCCGGAATACAAAGCCTCCGCAAGTGTATTACCCGCTTTCTTTCCGCCGCTATTCAGACGATATGCGTATAAAGTCTGTGCATTCAGGAACAAATCCCGCAGCCCTTTCAGCTTATCGCTGGTATACTCATACCCGAATATCGCCATGCTGTTCTTCTGAAACTCTCCACCGGTCACTTCAAACATCTTCCCTTCCACACCCCAGTCCAGCTCCAGAGGCATCGTCGCAATGCCCCTGTCAGAAAGTGTGGCATTTGCAGCAGAAGCCGACACAAAATTGATATACGCCCCGGGCAGCTCCTTATTCTGAGCCACAAAAGTTCCACCACCTAAAGCCATTCTTATTTCACCTTACCTTTCTTATATTTTTCAATCTTCTCTTCCACAGATTTCATGGTGTACAGTTCTCCGTCTTCCAAAAGAGCATTCACAAGATCCTTTTTATCTCGAAAACGCTTTGCCGCAAGCAACTGTTCTTTTGAGAACCTGCTTTCGGCTCTCTCCGCACTCTTCGGCGCTGTCTCCGAATCCTTCTTCTTTCCCGCCATTTTTACCCTATCCTTTCACCAAAGTCTCTGCAGAAACCTCCTCCATTACCGGAGGAGACTCCGCCACTTTATAGACAAACATGTCATAGTTCACAAAGAAATGCAGCATCCCCTCTGTCACTTCATAGTGCATCTTTCTCCCCATCACCAGACTGTCTTTCACCGGAAGCCATTTAAGGCAGTCAAGAAGACATTCTGCCACCGAATGGCATTCCGCGTTGGGTCCGCTCTTTGATTCCGGAAAATACTGAATACAGAACTGATTCTGCCGGAAATATTTCTTTCCGATAAACAGTTCCTCCGTCGGGTTCAGGCATTGAATAAAAAAACAGGGCCCCTTCAAGTCCTGCTTGATCTCCTCCATGTAGCATTCATAATTGTCACCGAATTCTGTACTCAAAGCCTGACTGATTGCCCCGATGATCGTATTAATCATTTCATGGCACCCCCTAAAAAGTCTTTCATCCGCTTCTCAAGGATCCGCGGGGCAATGGTCTGCAGTTCCTGTTCGGATATGGTCATCATGAAATGACCTTTAACCCATCCCTTGTGACTGGCTGTCCGGTGTCCATACTCCACATATGGGGCGTATGCAACAGGATTTGTAATCTCAATTCTGAATATTCCCCCCGAATGTGTGACCTGTACTCCGTCGATATATTCCAGTATCTCTTTTACCTGGGGAGAGCCTTTCCCTTTTTCCGCTTCCCCCTGCGTTTCTGAAATCCATCCCCGCCGTAGTGCGCCTCCCATCTTTCCGCTTTTATTGATCCGCTTTTTATAGATATCACCCTTTTTATGATTCTTTGAGTCCCGCTTCGCCACAACCTCCACTTCATGAGAATAATCTCCCACAGGAGTACGCATCACTACCATTCGTAACAGCCGGGCCGCAAGCTCTTTCGCACAGGACTCCATAAAAGCATCCGTATTCTTCTGTGTCTCTTCCAACTGTTTCTGCAGCTCTTTCAGCCCTCTTACATCGAAGCTTCCCATTCCCATTTCAGGCCCACCTTTCAAATAGCTGAAGCGTAATCTCCTGGTGTGTCGAATACACTGCCGGGACCCCGCTGTATGTATAATCTGCAGTAACTTTATTCTGCGTCACCGTAATTTTGGAGCCAGGACGAATTACAACATCAGGAGAAATTAACAGCTTTACCGTCTGTGCTACTGATACAGCCGTTTCATTCTGTCCTGCGGTATCCGCCGATTTAAAAGTAAGCCTGCAGGGCTGATTGTCCAACACCACCTGATCCGCATAAGTGACCAGCTTTGATGTTTTGTCCTTCACTTTCTGATGCTCCGTAACCCTGCAGGTTCCGATATATAATTTTTCTACGGCTTTTCTTACTTTCAAAATTTGAGCTTTCGATAACATGCCAACTGCCCCTTCCCGGAATTCATCATCACACCCAGCAACGCATCCAGCCGGGCCTCGTCGGAAGCTCCCTTGTCAAAGTCGACTTTCACGTCTCCCTCTGTCAGAGAGGTCAGGATTCCTGATAAATCAATTCCTTCTATCTCCAGCTTGCCGGCCTGTTTCAGGCCATACAGGTATTGCCCGCATGACCTGTCACACAGCATGGGATATAGCTTTTGGGGAATCGCATCAATGTGACAGTAATCCAATATCTCCGTTTCCGCCTTTCGGATACTGAATGCCAGGTTCCATATCCCTGCCGTATCCCATACAGTGTAGCCAATCACTTCCATCCGCCGGACAACCATCCGACAGAATTGCTCCGGCAGAGAAGAGCCCATATCTTCCAGATTCCCGCATACTTCCGTCAGATTTTCATAATCCATAGGAAATCCTTCCTTTAAGCCACCTTATGCTTAATCGCCACAATGCGCAGCTGCTTGCTCTCATACACCGGCTTCCAGTTCACAGCATTCTCCAGTTCCGCGCGGGTGGGTGTTTCCACATGCTCCCTGACAGCGCCGGTGTATGCGATTCCGCGGGGATGCAGAATAAAGGCCTTCCGGTTGATCAAATAATCAACTCCGGCGCCGGTCTGCTTATCGCGGTCCGTCTCAGTGGCCACATGACCAACTGGAGAGCCATTCCCCAGTGCAACAGCCCCGTTGCCAAACAGGTAAGTAGTATATACGCCGTCCTTATCCACCGGACACCCGTCATCTACCGTAACCCTACGCCCCTGGTAAGTATCGAATTCCACGTTGTTGGAATCCCTCTGAGTCTCAATCAGCTCCCTCTTCTTCAGATAGCTCTTCGTGGCCGAGTGCATGGCAAGCCCGGTAAGCTGGCTCTGGGCATCCCCTAAAAGCTGACATGCATCAATAATAGCCGCGGCGCTGATCAGTTTCGCCTCCGCTTTTGTCGCCGACGCCAGATCAAGGATATGATCCTTCATCCTGGTCTCCTCAGCCACAGCCGTCTCCCCTTCGCCGGAGGCTGGAATGGTTCCAAATACCCCTTTCAGGATTGCAATCAACTCCTTCTGCATATCCCGCGCCCAGAATGCGGCAACCAGATCCCCAATCGCTTTCATCGGATCTGAACCGGCAAGAGCCGCAGCCAGATTGGAGGAACCCCACATCTTCTGCCGGTAAATCGTGGTAGATACGTCCTTATTCGAACCAATCTTTGCCGGTGTCATCTTCACATCTTCCAACGTGGGTTCAGACTCCCCGTTCAGATCCTCGAAAAACGGCATGTTGTGGGTCCTGGCGGCCTCGCTGGCCAGCTTATCGAACTCTGAATTATTCGTTACAATGCCGCACTGAAACAGCGCGGACAGCTCCATTGTCCGGTTAACCACATAGGGATTAAAAAGCTCCGGAACAATCACATCGGCAATTTTTGTAATAGCCATACTTTTTTACCTTCCTTTCTTACACCTCTTATTCTCTCTTAAATCTTCACTCCGGCGGCCGCTGCAAACTCCCTGGCCTGGACCGGATTCTCACGGAACAACTTTCCCTGCTCTGTCAGGTTGAACGTATCCTTCGCAAAAGGATTCACGGCCCCGCCTCCGCCGCCTCCCGCCGGGTCATAGCCCTGACCGGATCCAGTCGGCTTGAAGAGAAAGCTCTTCGCCTCCTGAATAGACTTCAACTGCTCTTCCAGCCCCGCCACCTTGCCGTCCTCTGTCAGAACCAGCTTCGACCGGTCAAACAGAGCCGCCGCCATATCCTCATCGTGTACCTTCCCGGCCACGGCAAGTTTAATGGCATTGGTGAGCCGCAGCTCTTTCAGCTCATCTGCATGTTTTTTCGCCGCTTCCTTGTTGGCGTCTTGCAACTCCTTAATCTGATTCTGTAACGCCTCATTGTTCCCGCTGGATTTTTTCAGCTCATCCAGCTGCTTGTCCCTATCAGCCACGGACTGTTTCAGGGTCTTGTTCTCGGCATCCACAGTATCCAGCTGAGATTTCAGGACATATCCTTCCAGTTCCTTTTTGGAGGCTGCTTCTGCCTTTTCCGCCAGCTCCTCGCTGATACCGAGGGCTGTAAATTCTTCTTTCTTCATTGCTTCTCCTTTCTCCTGTTCTTTTATGCCTGCCAGAAAAAGGCATGAAAAAAGCACCTTTGACGTTTTCTCAAAAGTGCTTGATTTCTTATACTATAATTAACAACATTTATACCTGAGCAATAAGTCCATCCTCGCCGGGAATATGGGCTATCTTCGCATAGAACTCTTCAAATTCCTTTTTCGCCCAGTATGGTGCATCATCACGGATATGCCATTGTTCATCTTCTCCCAGATATTCATATCCTTCCTGTATAAATCTCGGTATCTCTAATTCGCCTAAAAATACTGGTTCATCCACCCTATTTCACCCACTTCAGCAAAATCTTCAGTTCTTATCTGTCTTACATTGCAAAAATTCCTCTTCTCCACTCTTCTAAAATCCTGGTTTCTCCCAACTCTTTTAAACGAGATTCTATTTCTTCCATGCTCTTTTCACGTTCACCTGGAAACCAAAGACATCCATGATCAAAGAAATTCCCTAATAACTCACGAATTTCTTTCTCATTTTCTCCATCATGCAACCATTCCAAAGGAAGATACATCATTTCACACCTACTTTCTGCATTGCACATGACATAATTCCATAATACACAATTTGTTCATTATTTGACAATAAGGGAAGTTCCTTTTTCATCGCTGACTTTAAATCATCTTTCATCTGCAGCCTGCAATGATCCATTCCTGGCATATTGGCGAGAAGCATATCAAATAATTCATCCTCATTTTCTTCAATGTACTGGTAATATTGTGCATAATAATCATCTGCCAATTTCACCCGTTTCATCTTCTTTGATAATTCTACCCATAAAGCCCCTTTGCCATTTTGTCTATCCTTAAATGCAATTCTTCCAAAATCCTGAATAGTCTCACATGACGAATATTTATCAAGTCTTTTCAATCTGGGTAAGTTTCTCGCAAGTTCTTTGACATAAGATGGAGCAATCTTTTCTGTTACGCCATATCTTTCCAGTAAATAATGTGCGGATGATTCGGTGAATGTCTCTTCAAGACTTCTCCATGGTTCTTTTATTTTATAATCCGCCGTTAAACCATCCCACTTCATACCTTCCGCAGATAAATGAAAAGATTCATGAAAGACTGTTTTTACTCTATGGGTCATAGAACGCATGTCATTAGCATTTAGCACATATTCCTGATAATGAATAGTATTTTGAGTTGTCCCATTACCAAAGGCACAATAACCGAAATCCTTTGTTCCTTTGATACTGACTTTAATATTTGTTCGGTCAATACCTAAATTATCAATAAACTGTTCAGCAAATGCCTTGATGTCATCATTCGTTTTAATATCCGAAAGACCGGAAAGGCCTTTCATAAGTTCGTCTTTCACCTCAATTTTATCATCTGGAATTACACTTTGCAATCCCTTCTTATCGCCATTCACAAAAGATTTTTTCCATTCTTGATACTTCATATCCGCCGGCACATAATACGTCTTCCCATCCGCATCCCTGGCGGCCCGTTTTCCGATATGGTCAAATTCATCTCCGAAGGCCGGAACTGTTGTTGTCCGACACCACACATGAAACGGAGGGGCTGTGGCTCCCGGTGCATATTCCGACATAGGAAATACTTTCCCGTCCATCTCCCGGCAGATCTCAGAAGTAATCGAATCCAGGGTTGCCACTATCTCATATTGCTCCACCCCCAGCTCCTGAAAACTGTCTTTCCGGGCCTCCGAACCAAAGAAGGCCGCCTCTGTCATGATAAGCCGTCCTGCCTGATTCTTTGATGTCTGCATAGCTTTGGCAAGAGAATTTATTGCTCTGTCTGGCGACTGCCCCAGAATGCACATCTGCGTCAGAGAGGTATGTACGTTATCAATCAACTGCTGTTTGCTGCTCCAGATCCGCTCTGAAAAATTCTTTCCGTCTGCAGCCCAGGGCTTCCGGATAATCTTTTCCAGCTGTTGGGAGTCCACTCCCGTCAGATTCCATCCTACTCCAACGCCTCTCTGAATCTCATAGGCTGTCTTATAGAATCCCTCTTCATACAGAGATTTCATGTGCCGGTCTACACCGTCCAGATAATTCCCATACAGCTTTTCTGCCTCCTGCTGCACCTGCAGTTTCAGTTGTTCCAGACGGCTGATATGCGCCCTGGCCGATGCGTTCTCCAGCTCTTTCATCCACTGCTGTGTATATGCATTTTCCTGACCGTGTTTTATATAGTCCTTTACATCCC
The DNA here is from genome assembly GCA_022797995.1 of Lachnospiraceae bacterium. GTDB lineage: Bacteria > Bacillota > Clostridia > Lachnospirales > Lachnospiraceae > Acetatifactor. The sequence goes on along the minus strand of JAAWLQ010000028.1, from coordinate 6,260 downwards.
AGCGAAACTCTTCCAGCTCTTTACTATTCAGGAGCTTCCTGGCCTCTGCCATGGACACGCCGCTATTTGCCATCAGTCGCCCATACCAGGCATTGATTTTACGCTCAATCTCCGTTTCGGCCCGACGCATCTGCTGCTGAATCTCATCCACCAGCTTCTCGGAGGAATGGTGCTGTGACGCTTCCAGCTGTTTAAACCGCTCCGCCCAGTACTTTTCATTCTTTACCGCCATTCACATCATCCTCGTTTTCTTCACTGCCATTACCGGTACCTCCAAAAGCGCTTCCATACTGTTCCGCCTTCTCCTGGGCCTCCTTGTCTTCTTTGGCAAGCTGCTTCAATTCTTCCTCCACATCTTCAACCAGCGGATGACTTGCCAGAATCGTCTTTCGTGATACAATGCCAACACTCTGCTGGCAGATCTGTGCCTGCTCCGTATCATTTTTGATAGAGGTCCGGGTCCATATCTGGACAATCTTGTCGCACTGCAGCCCATAAAACCGGCAGACAGCACGGACCAGCTTTGCAAAACCTGTCTCAAATTCTGTCTGCATCAGACCCGTTTTCATTTCCAGCATGGCATACATAAATTTCAATGCTTCTCCGCTCTGATTGCCGAAGTTCTCCGGCTGTGGGTCAAACCCCTGCCCCTGTTCAAAAATCGCCTTTCTGGTAGCTTCCAGCACCGCATTGCGGGCCTCTATCGGGATTTCGATGCTCAGTGTCTTCGCATCTGCGTCTTCATCCGGATCCAGCTTAATCACTTTATACTTTTTCAGGTCCTGCAGGAAGCCGTTCAGCTTTGTTCCGCCATATCCCTTCAAGATAAATATCAGCTCCTGGATATCATCCAGATCATTAATAAAACCGCTGAATACTTTGTCATAGACATCAATCAGCGGTTTTATGTTAATCAGATCATCTGTATCAATGTTATTGTTCCGAAACGGAATAAATGGTACCTCCTCCATGTCGTGATGATACTGGGCAACCGGATCTCCCGTCTCCGGATTTATAAACATATCATAATAAGACAGCCCGTCGTCCACCGTATCTCCGATCCTGCGGTGGAACGCCTGGCATTCCGTTTCTGTCCAATACTCATATATCATGTAATTGTCTCCGGTTGTCTCATCAACATCAGGATATATACGAAATACTCCCAGAAGCTTCTTTTTGAGCTTCCTTGACATCACCGGAATAATCTCTTTGCTGTCCACAACTGCCCATTCAAATCCATTCTCCCCACGCCAGTAATGCACCCATGCAATACTGCAGTTTGCCGCATTCACACACAGCTCCATGCAGTTCTTCTTGTATTCATCTCCCAGCGCATCCATAACCTGTTTGTTGGCTTCCTTGTTCCCGACGTTGAAAAGTGGAGGCGCCGTAAAAGCATAGGAGGCTTTTTGATTGACAATCAACCCGTGGAAGTTCCGCGGGATCCGGTTGTCAGCATTCCGCAACGGATGTCCTTCTTCATCCTCTTTTTTCTGCTGAAAAAGAACATCTGTCCTGTTGCGGTAGTAACGCTCAGCAATATCACAGCTCCTCACAAAAGCCATGTGCATGGGCTCATATCTTTTAATCAGCTTTTTCATTACTTCCAGTTCCATCACATTACTCCTCCCTACCTCAGGATAGACATCCCATTAGGCTTCCGGATAACCGTATATGCAAAATACCGCAGTGCATCCATGCAGTGATCCGACTTCTTAACCGGTTTATCTTCTCCGCGTTCCGCGGCCTTTTCATCCCATATGTAAGATGCGAACTCTTTTATTGTGTTTTCACAGCAGCGGCATATCGCAATTTTATTCATTGACAGCAGAGAGGCCACATATCGGATCCCATCCGCCACATCATTTTTCGCTTTCTTTATGTGATAACCCCTCTCCTTCAGCTCCGCAATAAAGGAAGCCGCCGACGGGTCAATGACAATCTTTTCCGGCTGAATGCCGTCCAACCATTTCTTTAAATCATCTGCAAATTTGCTGTCTGTCTTCTGGTTCTGTTCCTCCCGGCCGCTGTAGTAATACTCTCTAATGCAAGTCCATTTCCCTTTAATATCCTTCACCCAGAGCAGGAAAACCGTCGCATTCTGCGTACCATAGTCGCAGGACACATAATATTCCGGATCCTCCGGCAGAACGACTTTCTCTATATCCACCACATGCCGTTTTGAATCAAACATGTCATAGATAATGCCTTCCGCCATCACCCACAGGCCCAGAATATAGCGCTTAAAAAACACACCTGAATATACGGAACGGTACCGGGCCTTGATCTCTTCTGACAGGCTCAGGTTGTCATCCATCGTAAAGTGCACATACAACAGCTTTTTCAGGTCAGGATCCTTTCCCTCCTTCAAAGCCTTCTCCCTGAGTGCCTCTGCCTTTTTCTTTCCCAGGTACCCGATGGATTTATCAATCCAGTTGACTTTAAACCAATGATAAGGCCCATCCGGATTACAGTTAAACCAGTATTTTGAGCCTGCGACAGAACAGCGGCCCGTTGCCTGGTTGACAAATGACTCCGGCATCAGGGCCACTTCATCGCAGAACACGCCCGCCAGAGTAATTCCCTGAATCAGGTCCTGGCTCCTCTCATCTTTACCGCCGAAGACATAAAAATAATTTGTCACCTCACCACGGCTGATTTCCACCAGATTGTCATTCCGATGGTCTGTCACCCGATATCCCCGGCTCCTGAGCATCAATTTCAGCCAGAACAGCACATTTCTGCGGAAAGACCCGATTGTCTTCCCACACATGGCAAAATTCTGCCCGGAAAAGCAGCTCATTGCCCAGAATACAAAAGACAGGGACATGCAGACCGTTTTCCCGGAACGAATGGCGCCGTCCGCGATGATCCCATCATATTCCCTTACCGGGCTGTCCTGCATCCACCATGTCAGAATCTGCTTTTGCTTCACAGAAAACGGTTTGAACTTAAAAAACTGCATCCGGTTCAAGTTCTGCCGTTTTTGCTTTATCTGCTGCACTTTCTGCCTTAAATCAGCAATGCGTTCTTTAATCTCCATCCGCATCACCCCATAAGCCGGCTGCCTCCGCATTCAACGCATCAAGGAATCCATCATCCGCTGTCTCCGTGTCCTGGCCACCCAGCTTCGCGGATACCATGTCAAGTTTGAGCAGTTCGATTTCCAAACGGGCATCATCGAAACCAAACCGATGCAGAGAATCAATTGCTTTCTGCTTTCTGGCCTGCACACGGGTCAGCGCATCTTCAATAGCTTGTACCTGGCCCAGCTTCCCGTGATACTCCTTCAGATCGGTTTCCTTGTCCTTCTCTGTCCCGACTTGCCTTTTTACCAGTGTCATGTCCTGTATCGGTTCTCCGTTCTTCTGGCATTCCTCCGATGTCTGGATATCTTCAATCCGTTTCAGCATCCGACGCTCTCTCACGGTCAAAAGCTGTATCTCCTGAAACAACAGTTGTTCTTTATCCTTCGGCACACCAGCTATCAGCTTCTTTTCCTCCGGATCCAGCGCATCAAAAAAGAGAGTCTCAAACTCTCCTGTCTTCACTGCATTCTTATTCCCCGGAGGACCTGTGGCATTTTTATTCCCAGGCTGTGCTCCTCTGGTTGCAACTTTTTTCTTTTTGGGTTGCAACTTTTTCTCTTTCTGGTTGCAACCTTCCTTTTTCCAGTATCGGGCCGCCCAGGACTTCACTGCCGATAAGCTGACACCGTACTTTTCTGCTATCTCCTTATATTTCATCCCTTTTCGGTAATCAACAAAAGCCTTCTCTCTTACTTCTTCATTCACCCATCACCACCTCTCATTCGTCGTTTTTTGGATATAGAAAAAGCAGCCCCTGCGGACTGCCTGTTTCCTTTATCCATTCATTTCCTTCTCGCTCATCCTTGCTAACTCTTGTTCAAATTTTTCTTTTTTCCTACTAGCTTCTTTCAAATTTACACCATATACTTTCTTAACCAAATCGTACATTGCTTTAACAGATAAAACAAAATAAAAAATCCCTAACACCAGTGTTAGTATTCCTAAATAATATAAACTTCTTTGTATCAACAAAGGGAAAAAACCGCATATCCCAATAATAAAAGCTAGAGAAATAAAACATGAAAGCGAAAAGAAACAAAGGCTCATTACAATTTTTTTACTTTTATTTGTTATAACAGTTGTGTTCTGGAGTCTTTCCATTACCTTTTCAGATGACATTCCCAATAAAATTCCCAAAGTAGTAAAAGAAAATCCCGCAAAAACTGAACTGACTGTAAATAAATTAAATTGATAATCCACCAACTCTTCCACACAAGGAACTGCCTGAAAAAACTTCCCTAAAAATATACTTAGCCCTATTGCAACAATTAACTCATAGAATATTTTCTTTTTCATCACAATTCCCGCTTTCTTCTATCTACTAATAACTGTTCTCAATAAGTCCTTATTTTGTACAAAAGCCTGAATAATATTCGTCCTATATATTTCCATTAATTCATCAACAGTATAATATACTCTGTCATAGTCCACTATATGATAAAACACAATATCAACAGGATAGCTAAAATATTGTTCGAAAAAATCATAATCCCTCATTCTCGTTCTAGCTGTCCTTGCTTTTAACTTAGCTTTTTTATATCCTGCTATATTCTCCCAGATTGCTTTTATAAGATTTTGTGATTCCACTGAATCATATGTAATCGTTTGGCGTGCAGACGCCTTTACTAATACTTTGGCAGTAAGGCTCCTACTTCCCAAAATTTCTAATAATTCCTTGTCTTTCCATCCAAATACATGTTGTAATGTAGGTGCATCAGGTAATGGGATCTCTACTTCCAGACTGGATACTTCCGCGTCTTTTTCTGAGTATAGTTTTTTAATCGAATTATGATTAGGAATAGGCTCTAACTCAATATAGTAATTGTTATTATACCTCTCAAATACCTTTTTTAAAATACTTTCTGTCGGTGCCCCTTGTGCTCCGATTATAGAAAAAATTCCAGTCGCATAATCCAAACTCCCATATGTATACTGCTCGATTCCATATAGCTTTTCATCTGCTGTTATGTTGAGATCTTTTTTTTGAAAATTTCTATAATCTCGTCCCACTACTGAGTTGCTTGGCTTTTGTTTACTTAAACGTCCAAATAATTTATTATCTTTATATTCAACAATATCCCATACGACATGTTCATAAACATCATCTGTTAAATCTAATGTCCAATATCCCCCTTGGTTAACCCCCTTATTTTCTATGATTTCACTTAATTTATCTTTAAGACCAGTATAAGAAATTTCTTTTCCACTACTTTCAAATAAACATACCTTAAAAAAGTATACTTTTCTCATTGCCATAAAAACAATCCCCCTATCGACATTTTTTTACATTATATCACATATGCCAATGGGAAATGGTGACAAATAATAAAAAATTATTTGTGCATATATAATAGAACATTTGTTCTATTTTGTCTATAGCAAACTTGCACAGAAAAACATCCTGTATTTCTACAGGATGTCCTTTAAAAAATGTTTTGGGGGTATTTTGACAATCTTCACAGTTTATACTATAACATTTTAAATCGTGACATGTGTGACATTCGTGACAAATTTTAAAAATTTTTCATAGCTCTTTCAAACTCCTTTTTTACACTATTTTCTGTTGCCTTCCTCCCCATCTTCTCCGCCACCTTCTCCCATGACAGCCCCTCCAGATATCGGTACTTTACAATCCGTTGCATCCGGGAAGGAAGCGTCAGCATCCACTCTTCCACTTGAATCTTTATCTGCTCCGCATTGACCTTCCTCTGTTCCAGCAGTTTCTCTTCATACCGCAAGGCATTATCATCTTTTACGGTGAATGTGGTTCCCTGAATTTTAAAATGCTGCTCAACATACGGGAACTCAGGCATAGAGCCTTTCACATTGGTTTGGATGACCGTTTTCTTTTTCTGGTTCAGTCTGTGAATATCCCTTTCGGTCTCTTTGATCAGCTCACAGGCATCTATGTAATCCTGCAGTATTGTTTTATCCAATTTTTCTCCTCCCCTGTCAAATACTCTCTATCAATTTTCAAGTCTCTACCCGCACCATATGCAGAACCGCATCTCTATCCTCTGCCCAGCTCCGAATTAAACGACTTACCACAGCAGAGACACTTTCCGAAGGCGTCGTCCGGAATGATCTTCTTCGGGGCCTGCTTCTCGCGAGCCTCCTGGCCATCCTGCACGGTACCAACGGCATGATACTGCTGGATCTCTTCCAGGGCAT
>JAAWLQ010000027.1 GCA_022797995.1 Lachnospiraceae bacterium | reverse complement strand
AATGTTACAAAATGAAGGTAAAAAATAGAGGTGAAAATGAGATTTCGGAAATTTCTGAAGCCTTATAAAACAAGGGGTTCGAGTTTCCGAGAGCACACTTTTATAAAAAGAGGGTGTTGCACAAAGATTTTCAATACTTTTGTGCTGCACCCTCTTTTTCACACGACGCATTCTTATGTCCGCTTTACACTCTACGCCCTCTGCAATCCGGTATAAGCATCGCCTCTCTGTATTTGGCAACGGTACGTCTGGAAATTGAAATTCCCTCCTGATTTAAGATTTCTGATAACTTCTGATCACTGTAAGGATGTCCTTTGTCTTCCGCTTCCAGAAGAAGTCTTATTTTCTGTTTTATCTGCTCCGTGCTGATCTTTGCTTCCTGTCCGACACCGGTCCCTTTCGGAAAAAAAATGCCAGCGGATAAAGTCCCCAACAGCACTGCAGATATTTGTCATTGACGGCACGGCTCACAGTAGAAACATTCATCCGAAGCATCTGCGCCGCCTCCGTCATCGAAAACGGCCTGATATTACTGCCGCCATGGATAAAAAAATCTTTTTGGATATCAACAATACATTTGGTCAGTGAAATCAATGTGGCTTTTCGTTTACCGATGTACTCCTGCATTTCCTGTGCTCTTTTAATCTGTCTCGAAAGGTATGCCCGAACTTCCTGATCCTCTTCCGTCTGCATCATCCTAAGATATCCGATATTGATATGAAAAGAAGAATAGGCATAGTCATTCGTCAATATCTGAAAATAGTTTTCAAATTTCACTACCGTCACATCCGGACTTACATACCTGGAAATTCTATCACTCCCAAATCCCTGCGCCGGCTTCGGATTTAAACTCTTGATTCTTTCTGCCGCAAGCCTCACTTTTTCCAGCGGAATCTTCATCTGTCTGGCAATCGCCGACAACTGCATCTTTCCCAACTGCTCCAGGTGCTTCTCTACGATTTCCTGCTCCACCCTGCTCTCATATTCTTTTCGCTCCAGCTGTATGAGCAGACATTCCTGCAATGAACCGGCACACACTCCTGCCGGCTCAAGATTTTTCATAATTGCAAGACTTTTCTCGGCCCTCTCTCTGGAAACGGACATATGCTCCATAAGATCCTCCACCGGAAAAACGAAATATCCTCTTGAATCCAGACAGTCAGCTATGTAAGAAAACAGCTCCATTTCCAAAACAGAATGACCGCATCCGATCAACTGCATCATAAGTGTTTCTTTGAGGCTGTTGTTTTCGTTTTGTGAGACATGATCAAACTCCCATCCCTCAGATTCCCTACGCTCCGTACTGTAATACTCCCTGTTCTGTTCATCCAGTTCCGCCAGCCACTCTATCTTCTTAAGACGTTCATCCTCTCTTGCCTCTTCTTCCTGTATCTCCACATCCACTACCGGATTTTCCATGGAAAATTCCTGAATAAACGCCGACAGCTCCTGTGTTCCCATCTGCAGAATATTGACTGCCTGTATCATCTTTTGTGACAAGATCTGACTGTTTGCCTGCTCTAAACGGTTCTCCATGTAAATTCTCTCCATACATAATCCAAACTGCAAAACCAGCTTTCTATTCTATTATATCGCAGAACCACTCACTGCAAAAGAAAAACTATACTGATTTTCGTTATACTATACTCTTCGTTTGAGAAAATCCACCACTGCTGCCTGTACCTCCGGATCATCCCCGTACAAGCCTTCATTATTACATAATAACAACGCCTTTACATGTTTCCCGGTCAACGCTCTAAAGAACCTCACACTCTGCTGCATTGGAATCTGAATCCCACACTCAAATATCCCATGTACAATAACGGAAGGTGCACTCTGGCCTGTCACCTGCGTCACCGGACTCACTTCATATGCTCTTTCAATGATTTCCTGATAAGCGGGGTCTCCCAGATGATTTTTCAACTCTGCAAGCCCTTTTCCCCGCCCGCCGAAATCAATCATATAACCGGGAGGCGCAAATTCTCCGTCAGAATTCATGACTTTATTCATCTGGCCCGGATACAGGTCATAACTGTCTTCCCCAAACTTCAAGGCATCCGTCCACGGATAATAAATGGCAGCTGCACTGATATGACTGTCATATTCTGTATTACCTCCAATGTCTCCTTCTGTAGCCGCATCACCGTTCGTGGCCGCAATATAAGCCGACAAATGTCCTCCGCATGATCCCCCGATCACCCCAAACCGATTCGCATCCAGTCCATATTTCATAGCATGCGCTTTCAGGAAACGGATCGCGCCTTTGGCATCAAATAGAAGTGTGGGCCAACGGTTAGGCGGTGTTGCACGATAATCTATGGAAGCCAACGCGAATCCTGCATCCAACAGCTCATCTCCGATACGCTCAAAGCAGTCATAATCTCCACCGTGTCCATGAATACCCACGATGCAGGGATAAGGCGCCTTTCCCACTGACGGAAGTTTCAGATTCAACAGCAGATCCATCGTCCTGTAGGGACCGATATCCGGAAATCCTTCCTGACAGCGTTCGACCGGCACTGTAGCCACCCACTGATCGGCAAAAGTAACTTCATATCTGGAGGGTTGCTTATGCTGCGGATTGTAAGGGTGCAGCCATGGTCTGCTTATCATGAATTCCTTCCGTTCCGGTATGATGCCTGTAAGGTTAAAAGCCACTGCGCCATTTGCCCGCACTGTCACATATTGCTCACTGCTCTTTTTTACCACATCAAACTGTGCTGTCTTATAAAGTACTGTGCACTGATCTAAAGGATATACCTGCATACACGGGTACTGATACCACTTATCATGCAGCCTCACATAAACGGCACGTTTAAATACCCATACCGTTCCCGTCCCCCTTTCTTTTCCTATGGTCATTTCCCCTGTAAATTCCGTCACATCCGGTGCAATGACCGGAAGTTTCAGTACCGATCGTCCGAAATGCAGGCCGATGACCGGGTTTTCTTCTCCTACTGCTTCCGGCTGTTGATAGGATTGTTCTGCGCAAAATACACTCAGCCGCAGCCTGCTGCCCGCCTGTATCAACTGTGACATAGCCTCCATTATAAAATCCAGATGCAGCGGCTTTTCCGTATGTAATACGTCCAGATCAGATGAAAGGCCCGGATGGTAAGGAAGGCCCATAGATCGATACGCCTTGTGGTATCCCAGCTTCGCATGGGATGCCCTTATCATACCTTCGGTCAAAAAGCAGGTACTCTCATCCGAATGTACTTCCTCCAAAACCGCAAAAAACAGTCCATCCTTATGATCTGATGTCACATCCAGCTCCAGTGTAGGTATACCGGTAATCTCCACCGGCTTCTCCAGAACTTCCGTTGTAAAAGTCAGGCATTTTCCGGACTCCCTCGCAAATCTTCCTTCTATATAGCGATCCAGCGTTCCCGCCTGTCCGTACAGATTAATACTCCTGTCCGTTTTATACCGGATTACACCGGTACTGCCCGGTTTTTCTTCACTCAAACTGCCGTCATGGCAGCTTTCTATTGTCCCGCTGGGCGCTGCATCCAGATACAGGGAGGATATCCGCTGGCTGTCCAGCGGGAAATCTGCCGCATACTTCCACTCCGTTCCAGCCTTTTCCCCTCTTGTATAATATCTGATCGGTGGTTCTGTCAGGCATCCATTCTCCACATTTTTCAACACGTGATCGAAAAAGCGGACGTATTCTTCTTCCCAGTCAAATGCCCCATTGGGCCGGTCCATTACTGTACCGCTTAAGGCCAGCTGTTCTTCCTCGGCTTTATTGCACCTGTAAATCTCACAATGCCTCCATGGTCCTATCAGCAGCTTCCCATCAAATATTTTATGGGCAAATATGGCCCCTGTCGCTCCCGGATCATACCATGCTCCGTTTTTATAATACTTAATGCCGCTGTACTGGATACTGTCCATTCGTTCCCAGATTGATATTTCCCTCTGGGGCGCATAACCTAATTTAGGGTTGATGGTGTCACGATGCATATTGGCAAAATACTGACCCAAAAATCCCAGATTTGTCTCGTGCTCTTTTGCCGCCTGTGCCAGCATTCTTCCATCTTTGTCCTCATCTACAGGGGTGGCCGGCGGCTCTTCTCCCATTCCCGGAAGAAAGTCTATATGCCGGGAAGCTCCATTCGGATAATCCTGATAATAAAAATCAGGATGACAGTCACAGGGGATTACCGCTTTAAGCGGCCGCGGCCGCTCGGCAGCCGTCAGATCCTGAATAAAACCAAAATTAGATCCGCCCAGCATGCCGAAGCTGCCATCTGACCAGGCTTCCATAGCCATAGTCTCCATCAGCGTTTTCATATCCTGCGCCTCTAAACGGCTATGAAACCCGTCAGATCTGCCGTAAGATGCCCCTATACCCCGAAGATCCGGCAGAACCAGCGCATATTTCTCGTCCAGCAGTCTGCTTAATATACTTTTCATTTCTTCAAAACGATCACGACGATGATTCCGTCCTGCATACATTACCGCCGGCACTTTTTCATCCGTCTGCGGCAGGTATAGATCGACTGCCAGCTTTACGCCGTCCACCCCACTATAATATTTAGAAATACGGGTATAATTCAGCATACAGATTTCCCTTCCTAGTTGTTAAATTTAAGGTCCTTCACATAAACGGTAAACTGGTCATATATATCCAGTTCTAGAGTACTGTCATGAGCCATCATAAAGGACAGCGCCACTACGCCATACAACGGTACCTCTTCCTCAATCAGATCCCACAACTCTTTTGTATATTCCAGACGTTTTTCGTCCGAATCCGCTACAGAAGCCATCACACAAAGTTCTGCCATCCTGTCATATTCCGTTCCTGACCATCCCTGAAAATTTAACCCTGTCAGAAAAGCCGTCATACTGTCCAGACCATAACCGCTCGGTGCAGAACATCCCATGATGCCAATATCCCATCCTGTCGGATCACCCATAGCACTCCAAAATACACCTGCATCCACACTGCTGATCTCCGCCGGGATTCCGATCTCCGTCAGATTTGCCTGCAATATCTGAGCCATGATCTCGTTCTGTGCGTCTCCGTTATACAAGATTGTAATCGACTCAGAAGGCGCTCCCACTGAATCCACCAGCTCTTTTGCTTTCACTTTATCCTGTCCGTACATCGGATTTGTCCAGCCGGCATCATAATCCATCATGCCCGGTGACCAGGGACCGGTAGCCGGTACGCTCAAACCATCATATGCCGTCTTGTTCATCTCTTCATTGTTCACTGCATAGGCCACTGCCTGACGTAATTCCTTTGAAGCAAAAGGAGAATTCTCCGTCATATTAAAGAAGAGACACTGGGTATTGGTTCCTGCCTTGCTGACTGCCGTATATTCATCCAGTCCGTCAAGATATGCAAAATCACTGGACTGCAATGCCTTATTGATGTCTATTTCACCGGATTGAAGCGCGTTGGTTCTCTGAGATCCTTCCGCTATAACGGTAAAAGTAACTGTCTTGATATACTCTGGTGCCCCGTCCCAGTAATCGTCAAATGCCGTCAGTGTATAACTCATACCTGGTACACTGCTCTCAAACTTATACGGACCTGTCCCTACAGGATGTGTTGCCATATTGTCACCGCTCTCGTTGTAGGCCTCTTCGTTCACGATATTCATGGCGCTCAGTTTCGTCAAATTAAAAGCATTCTGCTCTGTAAATGCCAACGTGATCGTATAATCATCTTCTATGACACAATTGTCATAATCCAGATAAGTAACTATGCCCGAGGTGTTGGCATCTTCGCAGTTAAGTTTGAGCGTGAAAAGTACATCCGCCGCCGTAAAATCACGTCCGTCATGATATTTAACCCCTTCGCGCAAATGGAAGGTGCAATGTGTATTGTCAACCCACTCCCAGTCTGTTGCCAGCTTCGGCACCATCTCCATATTGTATCCAAAACGGAAGAGACTCTCATAAAGCTGTGTATTGATATCTGACCTGCAGTCAACCGTTGCTCCTGTTGGTGCCAGGGTTCCACAGTCACCTGATTCTGCAATCACCAGCGTATCTTTTCCGGTATATGTTCCGCCCTCCCGGGCAGCCTCTTCTGCATCTGTGCCTTCTGCTGATTCATTGCTGCTCTCTTCTGCATCTGGCTGCGTGTTTTCTTCTTTGACTGTTCCATTGTTTCCGCCGCAGCCTGTCAACACCAGACTCACAGTCATTGTTGCTGCCAACAGCAGCGCCGTCAATTTCTTTCTTTTCATGTTGTTTTCCTCCTTTTATTTATCCATCAGTTCCTCTGCTCTGTGGCAGGCAACATAATGATCCTCATTAACTTTGGCAAGTTTTTGTTCTTTCGTACATGCTTCAACAGCATGCGGGCATCTGGCCGCAAATCGGCATCCGGGTTTCGGATTGATCGGTGAAGTAATCTCTCCCTTCAACAAGATTCGTTCCCGCGGTGCATGAACATCCGGCACCGGAATCGCCGACAAAAGCGCTTTGGTATATGGATGTCCGGGATTGGCAAACAGCAGATCCGAAGGCGCCTTCTCCACCACCTGCCCCAAATACATGACCATGATGTCATCAGAAAAGTATTTAACAACAGACAAATCATGTGTGATAAAAATATACGTCAGCTTTCTCTCTTCCTGCAGGTCAAGCATCAGATTAAGAACCTGTGCCTGAATCGAGACATCCAGTGCCGACACCGGTTCATCACAGACAATAAATTTGGGATTCAGTGCCAAAGCGCGTGCAATACCGATTCGCTGCCTTCTACCGCCATCCAGCTCATGAGGATAAGCGTTCTCCAGCCGTTCGGCTAATCCCACGGTATCCATCAATCTTTTGGTCTCCCGATGCATATCCGCTCTGGACATACCGCCTTTCAAAAACAGAGGTTCCATGATGATCTCACTGACACTCATACGGGGATTCAAAGAAGAATAAGGATCCTGAAAGATAATCTGCATATCCTCCCGCAGGGCACGCAGTTGCGCTCTGCTGACATGTGTTACATCTTTGCCTTCAAAAAGGATCTGTCCTCCCGTGGATTCCAGCAGGTGCAGAATCACACGACCAAGCGTAGACTTCCCGCAGCCGGATTCCCCCACGACTCCCAGTGTTTTGCCCGCTTCAATACTGAAATCAACATTATCCACTGCATGAAGCAGTCCCCTTGGTGTATTAAAGTATTTCTTTAAGTTTCTGACTTCCAGTGAAACTGTACCCATCATTTCTCACCTCCCGTTCTGATACATCTCACAAAATGTCCGGCACGGTGTTCCCTCATCTCGGGAGTCCTCTGGCTGCACTCCGGCACTGCAAAAGGACATCTGTCATAAAATTTGCATCCCTGCGGCAGATTTGCAGGATCAGGCATCAGACCATTGATAGGCCGCAGACGTTTTTCCCTGCTGTCCAAACGCGGCAGAGACTGAAAAAGCCCTACCGTATATGGATGTTCCGGATGGTCAAAGATTTCCTCCGTCGTTCCCTGTTCTACGATTTCTCCCGCATAAACCACCGCCACTTTATCACACATACCGGCTACAATACCCAGATCATGCGTGATCAGAATCATGGAAGTGTCCAACCGTTTTTTCAGATTATCCATCATGTCCAGCACCTGCGCCTGTATCGTCACATCCAGGGCCGTAGTCGGCTCATCCGCCAGAAGCAGCTCCGGGTGACAGGCCAGTGCCATTGCAATCACCACACGCTGTTTCATACCGCCCGAGAACTGGTGCGGATATTCCTCATAACGCTCCCCGGGAATCCCAACCATCTCAAGCATGTCCACCGCCCTTTTTTCCACATCAGCTCGTGAGAGCTTTTCATGTAGTCCAATAGCCTCCGCGATCTGATCCCCCACAGTTTCGACCGGATTTAATGCTGTCATTGGATCCTGAAAGATCATGGCAATCTTATTGCCCCTGATCCTGCGCATCTTACCCTCACTCAATGCAAGAAGGTCTTCCCCACCGAACAGGATCCGGCCGCCGCATACCCTAGCGGGCGGATCCGGTAGAATACGCAGAATTGCTCTGGCGATTGTCGTCTTCCCTGCACCTGTCTCTCCAACCAGCCCCAGAGTCTCACCTCTGCCCAGCTGCAGGTTGACATGATTTACAGCCTGTACTACTGCTTCATCCGTATCATATTCCACTACAAGATCTTCAATCGTTAATAAATTTTCTTTCTTTTGCTCATTCATCATCTATCCTCCTAATTTTTCATCTTAGGATCAAGGGCATCCCGCAAACCGTCACCCAACAGGTTGAAAGCCAGAACACTGATCATAATGCAGATACCCGGAATCACCACCAGATATCCATAATCCCTCATATATGCCCGTCCTGCACTCAACATGGCACCCCATTCCGGCAGCGGCGGCTGGGCACCAAGACCAATAAAACTCAATGTTGCTGCAGCAAGAATGGAATTGCCGATATTCATGGTAATGGAAACAATCAGCGGTGCCAGTGCATTTGGTATGATATGTTTTGTCACAATCCGAAAGTCACCCGCGTTGATGGCTCTCGCTGCCTCTACATATTCCCGTTCCCTTACCGTAAGTATCTGTGCACGAATCATACGTGCATACTCAGCCATCGTGGAAATACCGATCGCCAGAATGGCATTATTTATGCCGGGTCCCAGTGCTGCTGCCAGAGCAATCGAAAGAAGCATGGCCGGAATCGACTGATAGATATCGAGCATACGCATCAGAATATTATCTACTCTTCCACCATAAAATCCAGCGACCGAACCGAATATGATGCCCAGTGTGGAAGCAATCGCCACAGAAAGTACCCCGATACGCAATGACTGTCTGGTGCCATAGATCAGTCTGCTCATAATATCCCGCCCCAGATTATCCGTTCCCAATGGATGGGCGGCATTCGGAAACTGATAAGTGGATTCCAGATCCTGTGCCTCATATGGAGAAGGTGCCAGAACCGGTGCCAGTATTGCCACCAGCACAAGCAGCGCGATGGTTACCAGTCCCGCCACTGCAAGTTTATTTTTAAACAGTCGGTGCAGAATCTCTCTCATACGAGATTTCTTCTTCCTTTTCATAATACTGTGTCCCCCTTCCTTCCTTTTTTCTTCCTGTTTCTGTTCAGATACTGTGAACGTATCCTTGGATCCACAAAAGCATATATGATATCAACACAAAGGATGATCAGGCAGAAGCAGATGGAAATAAACAATACCCCTCCCTGAATGATGGGATAATCTCGCTGCGAAATAGCCCCTGTCAAATAAACTCCCATTCCCGGTATAGAAAAAATCGTCTCCGCGATCAGAGCACCGCCCAGTGATCCCCCAAAACTTCCTCCCATAACGGTAATGATCGGGATCAATGCATTCTTCAGGGCATGTTTGAATATCACCTTTCTCTCTGTCTGCCCCTTGGCGCGTGCCGTCGTGATATAATCCTGCCTGATCACCTCCAACATACTGGACCGGGTCTGTCTGGCCAGTCCGGCTGCACCCCCGATTGCCAAAGAAATACACGGCAGCACATAACCAGTCCAGTCCCGCAGTCCGGCTGCCGGCAGGATCCCCAACTTCACAGAAAAGAAAGATACCAGAATCAGTGCAAACCAGAAGCTCGGCATGGAAACACAGAACAAAGAAGCAAACATAGCCAGATTGTCTATCCATGTATAATGGTGTGTGGCAGCCAGAATTCCCAGCGGAATACCGATCAGAGCCGCGATGCACATACTGATGGCGGCCACCCGCAACGTGAACGGCAGTCTGACTTTGATCTGCTCCGTCACGCTGACACCGGTATAATAAGAAGCCCCAAGATTCCGATCCACAAATACCTGTTTAATATACCGCCCCAATCGTTCCGGATAGCTTCCGCTCAGACCAAGCTCATCATGAAGCTCCTCCAGCTTCTCCTCTGTTGCGTTTGACCCCAGGATCATCCGCGCCGGATCACCGGGTGTCAGATACATGATTGTGAACACCATCACCGTCACACCCAGCACTACAGGAATGATCCATAATAATCTCTTTGCAATATACTTTCCCATAGAATCTACCTCCATATCTTTTTATATAATATTGTAGCAAAAACCGTGCCAATTCTACTTTTTTCGCCAAAACAGTTTGTTTCCTGTATATTGGGGAATGTTCTCAAAATGTCCCTGTCCTTTCTTAACTTTTTTCCATCCAGGAATGAAATAGTTGTTGCAAAATGAAATAAATATCCCATTTTGCAATTTACAGAAGAAGCAGTGAATGATATAATACCAGTACAAAATATACTGTGAGGTTATCCGGATAAAGCTCTCTTTATCCCAATATGCTTATGATTAAAGTAATGATCATCCGATCCCCCGAACTTCCCCATAATCTGTGCGCTGCAGTATGCAAAGAGCTTGGACTGCAGATGCTTTATATTGATCGTGATTTTGACAAAAGTGATGTTCCCAGCATTACCGGCACTTTGAAGCAGGCCGAAGAGGAACGTATGGACGCCATCATCTCCAGCTATTATACGTACAATGTCTTCGTTCCCTATGAGTCTGTCATTCCATTCATTCCATTGAATTTCAGTCACTGGGACACGCTCTATATTGTCCATTCTCTAAAGAAGAATGTTGTATTCACACACTTTCCGCAGCCTCGTAAGGTTGCCCTGATCACCATGCAGCCCCTGCTTGTTGACTTGACTGTGCTCAGTGAAATATTCGACCTGGAACTGCATAATGTTATCCGCGAAAAAGAACAGCTTCCGGATTCTTTTTTTCTGCAGCTGAAAGAGGCAGGATACGAAATCGCTGCCTGCGGTCCCCGCTACCGTGATCAGGTTCTGGCTGCAGGCATGTATCACGCCTATGATCCGACCATCTATTCTCATACCGGTCTACTGGAGGAATTTCAAAGAATAATGGCTCTGATCAATACCGGTGCCAATATCAGCCGGCGTCATAGAGAGATGGCGCAGATGATGAATTACTCTTTTGAAGCTATCTGGATGACTGACCATACCGGCGCTGTTACCTCCTACAACGATCTGGCCGCAGGTCTCTTTCGAAAAAGCAATACGGGGGCTCGCGGCGAAACTTTCCGCGGCTGTTCTGTATACGATCTTCTTCCTGAAAAAATACATCACATATTGGACGATGTACTGGAAAACGGAAGTAATTACTATAGTTATCTGCTGCTCCACACCTATGCAGACGGGATTTTTAATATCACTCCCATCTCAGAGGGGAAGTCCGTGACTGCCGTTATCTTTCATTTTACCTCGCTCCCTCATCTTGAGCAGATCGAGGAACAGGTTAAAACCGAAGCCTATGTAAAAGGCCATAAGGCAAAATATACTTTTCAGGATTTGATCGGAACCAGCGCTCCCATGAAGCAGGCCGTTAAACTGGCTGACCGCTTCGCGAAATATGATTCTAATGTACTGTTGCTTGGAAAAAGCGGTACAGGAAAAGAAATGTTTGCCCAGAGCATTCACAATGCCAGCTTGAGAAGCAGACAGGCCTTTGTGGCTTTAAACTGCGGCGCCATGCCGCCGAATCTTCTGGAAAGCGAACTATTCGGTTATGTGGACGGCGCATTTACAGGCGCCTCCAGAAAAGGAAAAAAGGGATTATTCGAAATAGCAGACCAGGGTACGATCTTTTTAGATGAGATATCAGAAATGGATATGGAAGGCCAGCTGCGGCTTCTCCGTGTTCTCGAAGAGCACGAAATCATGCGTATCGGCAGTGACCGTGTTGTCCCCGTCAATGTACGGGTCATTGCCGCCTGCAACAAGAATCTTGGGCAGCTTGTAGAAGAAGGCAGGTTCCGCGACGATCTGTTCTATCGTCTCAATGTGCTTACCATCCAGCTGCCCTCCCTGCATGAGCGTACAGAAGATATCCTTCCTCTATCCACTCATTTCCTGCAATATTACAGCCGCAAATACAACAAACCCGTACATTTAAATCCGCCGTCTCAGGCTGCTCTTACAGCATACCACTGGCCAGGCAACATTCGCCAGCTGCGGAATTTCTGTGAGCGACTGGTAATCGTAGCTGATACCAATACACCGACAACAGCCTTTGTTGAAGAGCAGCTTCTGCTCTCCTATCCTGACAGCAGGGCAGCATTATCCGACATGCCGACAACATCAGATAACACTGCCGTGGCTCAACATTCAGAACCTGCTTTCAACGCAGATTCTATAGAAAATTTTTCCGGCAAAAATACCTGCCGGCAGATCCTGGCAGCCCTTGCACAGAGTCACGGGAACCGCAGACAGGCCGCCGCCCTTCTTGGCATAAGCACTTCCACGTTGTGGCGGAAAATGAAAAAGTACCATATTACCAGCAGCTACGAACAGCAGGAGGCGCCGTGATCAGGACAATGCCTGTGAAGTCCTCTCTATCACTTCATTCTGTATGGACTCCGGAAGCCTAGTAAAATAAGCGCTGTATCCGGCCACCCGCACTGTAAGCTCTTTATACTCCTGCGGGTGGATCTGCGCATCCAGCATATCCTTTTTGTCCACCACGTTGAATTGGATATGTTTGCCGCCGTTGGTCAGATAAATACGGATCAAACCGGCCAGTTTTGCCAGATCCCCGTCTGTTTTTAACATGGTAGGATGAAACTTCATATTAAACAGCGTTCCCTGATACTGATCCTGGGGAATTTTCATAGCACTCTGAAATACCGCCAGCGGCCCTCTGACGTCCTTTCCATGGCTGGGCGATATAGACGCATCTGCCAAAATTTCTCCTCCTTTACGCCCGTCTGCCGTCGCTCCTGTCAAAGCGCCGCCCGGCTGGTGGGCCGATATGGAAATGGCATTAGGCTTAATCGTATCGCCGTAAGCGCTGGGATAGCTGCGACAGGCCTGATTATGTAATTCATAAACTTCCGCCACCAGACGATCTACCTCGTCTATATTATTCCCGTATTTCGGTGCTTCCAGAAAATCCTGACGCATTTTATCAAAGCCGTCCCAATCCGCATCCAGCGCCTCCATCAACTGCGCCATAGTATACTTCTTCTCATCATACACCAGCTTTTTGATGGCCATCAGGGCATCTCCGGTATTCACTCCTCCGACAGCTCCGATCAGGCCAGCATTCTCAAACGCAAAGCGTCTGTTAAACATATCCTTACCCGAAGAGACACCGTCCTTCATCAGCGCCGAACGGAATACATCCGGAAACAGCTCTCTCTCGGCGATCATCTCCACATTCACCCGCTCGGCTGCCATTCCCATCAGATAGCGTACCTGCCCAAACACTGCATTCTTAAATTCCTCGAAGGTTTCCATCTTCGTCACGTCGCCCGTCTCGATACCGACCATCTCCTGCGTATATCGGCAATATCCATTATGCATACAGATATCCATGGCCTGCGGAATAATGAAGAAGCAGGCCACCTGTGTTCTTGTAAGCCCCGGTATATTGCCATCCACACATCCGGTGGCGCAGTAATCCCTGGCCTCTTCTGGTGTGATCGTTCCATCCTCCAGAAAAAAGTTCATATAACTCTGGTCTCCGATAAAAGCCGGCATTCCAAGCCCGGAACGCACGACCTCCAGAGCTTTCTTCATGAGTAGCTCCGGTGTATCTTTATGGACACGGACTGTCACTGTATGATGTGGCAGATGTGTGTCAAGCGCAGCTTCCAGAAGCAGATAAGACAATTCATTCGTAGCATCACTTCCGTCTGCCTTCTGTCCGCCTATCGTCCAGTTGTACCATTTTGCCATACCTGCATTTTTGGCCCGATTGGCCTTGCCTGACACGCGATTGATCTTCATAACCTTACAACGCATGATCTCCAGCAGTTCCAGTACATCGTCTCTGGTAATACGCCCTTCTCTGATATCTTTTTCATAATACGGGTACATATACTGATCAAAACGGCCGGCCGTAGAAGTCGGCGATGGACATACCATCAAAAAAGTAAACCAAAACGCCTGTAATGCCTCCCGGAAATTTTCTGCCGGGCATCTGGGAACCCGCCTGCAGATGGCTGCCATCTCAAGCAACTCCTTCCGCCTGCCGCTCTCTGTACATTCCGCTGCCTGTTGTTGTGCCAGATCCGCAAAACGTTCTGCGAAACGAATCCAGGCTTCAAAAACAATAACAACCGCCTCCCAGTAATTCCTCTTTTCAATGCTGTCTGCTTCATAATAACGCAGATTTGCCAAACATTCCTTCGCTTCATCGATCACACCCTGAGCTCCGCCTTCAAGAATCCGCTCATAATCCACACACACCAGAGAAAATCCCGGTCCAAGGCCATATCCTGTCATGGCAAAGCCACCCCCGGAACCTCCTTGTTTATCCTTCCATGGCGGGAGGATCGTTCCCGAACGCATAAAAGGCCAGAGTCTTTCATTCATCCCCAGTGACTTTCCCATCGTCTCCACCAGATTACTGTTGAGACTGTTACGTGCAAATCTGTCATTCAAACGGTACAGCTCTTCCTCATCTTCCTGTGAGATCGTATAGACCTCCGATTTCAGCGACTCCACCTCATCCTTTGTCCAGACACCGTATTCATACTGCATTTCCAGTCCAAAAGGCTTACTGGCTCCGGATCCGCACAACAGGTCATCCTCCTCAATAAAGATCGTAATGTTGTCCAGCACATGCGCATGAAGTTTTGCTCTCCGCAGAAGCATCGGTTCCCCCGCCGTCTGCTCCAATGACTCATTTGCCAGTCGAAACTGCTCCACACACAGGGGATATTTGCTGATACGAAGACTTTCTTTCATCCTCTTTACTCGTTCTCTCATCACATTTTCCTCTTCTTTCTGCCTTGCTGCTTTACGTCCAGTAAAACATGCTCCCTGCCGACAGACAACCCCTGGAAAAATTTCTGTGTCAATTCTACAAATACTTCCATTCAAATTGTGACTGTCCAACAATCCTGAAAAAAGTTCTCACAAACAGCTGGATTGTCCGAAAACAATATTGTAAACTGGATGAAAACACTACAAGGAGACTTTTATGACTACTCAGGAATTACAGCGTCATTTTGATAAAGAGATTCTTTTTCTCCCCGGGGCGTGTCAAGATCTGCCCTTTACACGGATCGAACTGCTTGATGATCAAAAACTCCTGTTACCCCATGTTCTTTATCTGGGCTCTTATAAGAAATTCTCCCAACTGTGTTCTGATTGGAAAATAGAACCTGCTGTATCTCTGCTGATCGCAGATGTCCAAGACAGACAGATACCTGCATCTGCCTGTACTTTTCCGGAATGCATCATGGTCTCTCCCCTTTCACTGGAATCCCTGTTTAACCGCATTCATGTTATAGAGTCACAGCAGCCACCTTCTCTGACGGACATCTGGGAGCAGATTATGACCCGACGGCTCCTGTCTGCAGAAGATATCCGTGATGCACTTCTGCCCGCTAATGACAATCCAACTGTTTATCTACAACAGCTTCTGCTCCGCCCCGAAGGCGGCAGCCCTGGCATACAGCTTTCACAGGTACAGGAACTTTTTCCGGACGGAATCATCATTCCTTACCAAAAGGGAATCATCATTTTACGCCTCCATACAAACCAGTTATTTCGATTTCCCCTGCCGGATGCACTGGAAACCTGGCTCATAGACCACAAATGCATTCTCTGCGTAGGAAATGCTACCCGCGACTTTTCCATGATCCGCACCAATGCTCTTCTTCTCTTCCAAACCTGCCGCCTTGGCCGAATACTGCGTCAGCCGAATCAACGTATTCTACTGCTGGGAGATTATCAGTTGATGATTATGATCGACAACTGCGTAAAAGAATTTATACGCCAGCACGGCCATTTTGATATCTGCTATCTGGCCCATCCGGCACTGATCCATATCATCCGCTACGACCGATGCCATCAGTCAAATCTGCAGGAAGTCCTGTACCGCTACCTGTCCAGCGGCGGAAACGTAAAGCTGACTGCGGAGATGCTCTATATGCATCATAACACTGTCCTGAATAAGCTGAAAAAAATTCATGAACTGCTTGATCTCGACCTGACAGACAGCCTGCTTCGCCAGCATCTTCTGTTGTCATGCCAGCTGCTTGAATACCAGGAAAAAATTCTAAAACAGCCACTGAACTGGGAGAAAAAATATGACTGAAAAATTGTATGGAACCGTGTTTAATATACAACATTACTGCATTCACGACGGACCGGGAATACGTACCGGAATCTTTCTGAAAGGTTGTCCGCTTCACTGCCTGTGGTGCGCCAATCCGGAATCTCAGACTATCCATCCGCAAATTTTTTGGGATGCCCGTCAATGTAACTTCTGTGAAACATGCGTTAAAACATGTCCAAATAATGCTCTTTCCCGGTCAGGATCCAGAATACAGACAGACTCCAAAAAATGTGACGGCTGCGGCAGTTGTGCTGCCGTCTGTCCGAGACAGGCCCGTACTGTCTCCGGAAAACAGATGTCCACAGAAGAGGTCATGACAGAAGTGCTTGAAGATAAGTTGTTTATGGGTGCCGAAGGAGGTATTACCGTAACCGGCGGTGAAGCCACCATGCAGCCTGTTTTTACACACGCGCTTCTACAGGCATCCAAATATGCCGGCATCACAACAGCCATCGAGACCTGCGGATACACAAGCTGGGAACATCTGGCTCTGCTTGCCCCTCTCTGTGACACCTTTTTATATGATGTAAAACTGCTTGACCCTGTCCGTCATCAATACTATACCGGCCAAAAAAACAATCTTATTCTCTCTAATCTGAAAAAGCTGGCTGCGAAATTTCCGGATTGCGATATCTGGATCCGCATGCCGGTCATCCCGGGCGTCAATGATACCGAAAACGATATAAAACAGCTGGGAGAGCTGGCCTCTTCCCTGCATTCCTGTTCTCAGGTTCATCTGTTGCCTTATCATAATCTGGGAGAAGGAAAACGCGAACAGCTTGGAGCCCCCTCTTCCTTCATAACAGAAATCCCTGGTACTGAGCATATGAACCGTCTGCGCTGTATACTAAAGGAAATGAACCTCTGCGTTTTTTAATATTTCCTGTATCCTGTCAACAATGACTGCCAGCTGTTCAAAGAATGGACAGCCTGTTTCTCACCACATAAGGTCTACTATATGAAGGTGACCGACACGCTGGGCGGCATTAATCTTAATATCCGCATCTCCTTCACCATGCCAGATGTTCTGCGCGTACAGACCGGCCATCACATGGGCCAGCTTCTGCGCACACCCTATTTCGATCTGAAACTGGATGATCCTCAGAAGCTGCAGGTGGATGACTCGGAGGAGTCAGTCACAATCAAAACCGAAAACACCGCCGGTAAGCCTTATACGGTACGCCTTGTCAACGTACAGGCAGCTTCTGTAACCAGCGCTTCCATGGTAATTGACGGAAAAGATACGATGCTGACGCCTTCTGAAAGCACGGTATCCGTAACGCTGTAGTCTGGCAAACGCGTTAAAACGCATTTTTATAGGCGGAGCCGCAAAACGGTTCCGCCTATACATCATAATACACATTCTTCTATTTTTTCTTCCTGAAGTCTATCATCCCGTATGTTCTCAGTTCCCCATGAAATGCGCTTCGCCGCGAATACATTTCTTTGTATCTTGCCATCGTCCGCTGCTTCCCGCCAATCTCTCCCCGTGATTCCTGTACCTCACCCAACGCTGCTATATAAGCCGCACATTCCCCGTAATAATTGCGATGGTTCTTATACATGATGCCATCGACCCGCTTCGTGATAAGCCCGTCGATCCACTGCAGACAATTCTCCTGTTCCTCCGCAGAAATGCTCACCGATTCCTTCCAGCGCTTAAAACATTTCCAAAACCATTCTTCGCTGCTTTCTTCAATGGTATTCATGATCCCCTTTTCATAATCCGCCTTGTCAAATCCTGTTGCAGACACTACCATGCGGCACATCTCCTCTCCTCCCGGCCCAAGAGTGTCACATTCTGTCAACAGAAGCAGAAATGCCGCCAGCCCACATTTCATGAATGTCATGCTCCATCCCAGGGCGTCTTCGCAATCCATACCCTGTTCCCGAACATATTGAAATTCTCCTGTCAGAAATGCAAGCATATAAATCGTGGCCGGATTTACCCTGTTCATTTCTTCCGGCTTGTCCTGTCTATAGAGAAAAGTATTCTTGCCACTCTGCCCATATAGCTGATGACAGATTTCCATCGCATCCGGCCTAATCCGGGACAGCTCCTTGCATTCCGTCAAAAGACGCAGATAATTTACAACTCTTGAATCTGAACGGAAAGCCTCCAGCCAGCATATCTCAACACCCTCAATGCCCTGATCAAGCGCTATACGGCTCATCAGCAATGCAATACGGCTCCTCACCGTATATTCTACACTAATTGTCTCAAGCGCTTCCCTTCCCACTTCAAACACGTCGGTATCATCACCTTTTCCCATCTGCTTCAGGATATACTGTTCATACAATTCCGGGTGCTGTGCATGGTATAGGCGGGCATTTTCCAAAAGTTGCCCAGGATCGTTGGCCAATTCCAGCGCTTCCTCCAGCAGCCTCCCTGCGATCCCTGTTGCAAGCTGTCCCAGATAAGAAATCCACAGCTGCATGAACTCGTCTGTTTCCGGAAGCTCCTCCCCCCTCTGCATGACCATTTCCAGTGTAATATTGTTCTGTCTGGAATTCAGGATGATCCTGTATATGGCATCCGCCCGTTCAGGCAGCGAATTCGCGTAATAAGCAGCACACAAAGCATCTACAACAAAAGATCTGTAATTGAGATTGCCCAAATGGTAATACTCTAACGTATCGATCGGAATCGGCATATCTGTATATTCCAAATACTCTCCGTCCACCCCGATTTCGAGTCCAATAAGAATCTCCGCAATTTCATATCCTCTTTTATATTCCCCGCAGTCTATGCACTGGCGGACAAAGCGTGCGGCATCTGCAACGATCTCCAGAACCCCATGCGGATCATCATATACAAACTCTTCATCTTCGCTGCAATACCATTCATCATACTCCTGGTTGAGCGATCCGGCCAGGCACAGCTCTTCCTTTTCAATCCGCTCCAAATCTGTTTTGATTCTGTTAAACTTTTCAATGATACCTTTTTCCACATCTGGCTTAACTGCTTTCAGCGCATCCTTTTTACGTATGTTTCTCAGTCTGCACAGGAAATCTGTCCGTTCAGCTTCCGGCAGTATTCTTGCCATATCATGCACAAATCCGGCAAGTTCAGCCTTTGACACGGCACCTGTCTCCTGATCCACCTGTTCCAAAAATTTCAGTAAGTTCATTTGTCTCCCCCTGTTTCATCTTAAACATGCTTCAATACCGGTACAGACAACGCCCGGATCCCTTCTATCCTCAAATCCCCTGCCGGCACTTCACACGACGCACCGTCTGTCCCGCCGAATCCCGATAGTACACCGTATACTCTGTGTTTTGATCCTTCAAATTCAGCTGCTGATCCACACAGAAATCCTCTATGGAAAGCGTCTCCGACAACTCGGCGATCTTCTCCGGATCGGTCACCGTATCCTGCGCAGCCAGATAACGCACATTGTAGAGCAGTCCGTCCTGCATCATATATCTGTCCACCACGATCT